>CAKVCG010000001.1 GCA_934725525.1 uncultured Brachyspira sp.
TATGCGGGAAAAATTCTTATGTATTATAATCCGAGAGACGCTTTTGGAGTCGCTCAAGCTTATTTAAATTATTCTTTGAATACTAAAAAAGAAAGCGAATTAAGAGAATGCGCAAGAATCTTAAAAGAGCAAAAACCTTTGGTGCAAGCTTATGTGATGGATGAGATTTACGATAAAATGGAATCGGAAGAAGCGGCTATTGGCGTTTATTATGCGGGAGATTCTTTAACTATGATTGATAATAACGATAATTTGAATTTCGTTATTCCTCCAAAAGGCGCTAATCTTTTTGTGGACGCTTTATGCATTCCCGAAAACGCTCAAAATGTTCAAGCTGCGGAACTTTACATTAATTTTTTATGCGAGGGAGAAGTTGCATTGGCGAATATTGAATATATAAATTATGCTTCGCCGAATAATGCAGCTTTAAAGATAATGAGCGAAGAGACGAAAAATAATAAAATAATTTATCCTCAAAGCGAGATATTGGATAATTGCGAAGTTTACATAACATTGCCTGAAGAAACGAATCTTTTGATGGAAGAACTTTGGAATGAAATTTTATCAAACGACATTGCATATAGCGGTTGGGTTGTTCCTTTATCGTTGGCGATTATAGTGGCTTTATGCATAGCGATAATCGTTTTGAGAAAGAAGAAAAAGAGAGAAAATTAAAATTCGTTTAGTTTTTTAATATTCGCCTCTAAAATTGACAAATATATTTATTTAAGTATAATTTTTTATCGAGTATAACGGAAAATAAATTATGTCTAAAAAAAATAAAAAGGCAAAGAATAATAATATTTCATCGGGCGATATAGCTAAAAATAAAAAAGCGCTTTTTAATTACGAATTGCTTGAAAAATACGAAGCGGGAATAGTTTTGCTTGGAACGGAAGTCAAATCTTTAAGAGAGCGAGCGGTGAATATGTCGGACAGTTATGCGTCTTTCAAAAAAGGCGAACTTTTTATAGTCAATATGCATATTTCTCCTTACCATTTTGGGAACAGAAATAATCATGAACCTTTGCGCGAAAGAAAACTTTTAATGAAAAAACGGGAAATAAAAAGATTATTCGGAAAAGTTAAAGAGCAAGGACTTACTCTTATTCCGATAAGTTTATATTTTAGCAAAGGAAAAGTAAAAGTCGAACTTGCGCTTGCCAAAGGAAAAAAATTGCATGACAAGAGAGAGACATTAAAAAGAAAAACTTTAGACAGAGAAATGGAAAGATATATTAAAAGATAATTTTTTATTATTAAAATATTGAAATACTTTTTAAGTCGCTATAAAATAATCAAGCTAAAAATGGAGCTATAAAATATGAAATTTAAATTAATAATACTATTTATAATAATTTATTCTAAGTTGTTTTCCGCTAATTTTGAATTTGCTTTTGGTGGAGGAGTAGGAGATTCTGCCGAATTTAGTTATGCATACGACCCCGCAACTAATGTTTGGTTATCAGAGTCAGGCTCAAGAATAGATAACGGTTTATCGGCAAGCGCTTTTATAGATATTGGAGCTAATTTTGAATTGCCAAATACAAATAGCGTTTTGAATAGCGTAAGCCTTTTATTTGAAACTGGATACCATTATTATATGAGAGTTAGAACAAGATACGAGGATTATCCTGAATATAAGCATAGATTTTTCTATCACAATTTAATATTAGGAGTTATTACTAAACTCAATTTTAATAATGATATTTCTTTTGGAATAGGAGCAGGAATTTACCTTCCGCTTTATAGCGAATCAAGTAAAAGAAGATATGAAGTAAATATAGGATTGGCAAGTTATTATTATGATGGGTATAAAAAGTTTGACTTTAAAAAAATCTCATATATGTATAAAGTTCCTATTATGCCGTATATAAAACTAAATTTGGAAAGGAATTTCTATATATCAAAAAGATGGACTTTCAAATTTGGAGCAAATCTTATATATAACTTTGGTATGGAATTTGATATGGATAAATTAAAATCTGGTTCTTATAGCTACGGATACGATAAATACAAATTCTCATCTTTATCGGGTGAAGTTTTTCTTGGTTTCAGTTTTGGAAGACCTAAATAAAACATACAAATAGCTCTATAATTAATGCGTTTTTATACCGTTATTAATTTTATACCATAAATATTCGCAAGTTCTTCGTATTTCTTATTACAAATATTTTTATCTCCAATCGAACTGCTGCAATTTTGCATAAAATAAATTTTTTCGGTTATATCTTTTTCGGATTTATAAATTTCGCAAAACTGTTTAATCGTTTCGTAAACGCAATAATCTTTCGCCTCTCCGCAAACGAATATTTTTTCGTAATCTTTAATCTCTTTTATCCAATCGTTATTATAATTATTTTTTCCCGTCAATACTTCGGGTTTTATCGCTCCATACATTTCGGTAAATTTATCCGTTCCTTTTATTATTTTATTTATAGAAGTTTTTTTCGAGGCTTCAAAAAACGCGAGAATATTTGAAAGTTGTTTTTCAATTAGCCATCCGTCCGTTCCGTAAATGCAATGATAAGTCCAAACGATTAAATTTTGACTTCCTTGTTCTTTTAATTTTTTGACATAATCGGTTTGAATATCTTTATAAACGGGAATGACTTCTTTGTTTTCTATTTTTTCCAAAGTTATTTCTGTAAATGGTTTGACATATTCGCCCATTGGAGTTTTCCATAAAAAAGGATGAAAAATCGAATCGTAGCTATGAGTGTCGATTGTCGTATAAATCGCGGATAAATTTTCCATATTATCGTAAATAAATTTTATTATTCTTTTTATATCTTCAGTTGCTCCGCTCACGGCTAAAGCTCCTTTTTCCATGTCGATAAAATCTCTTTGAGCGTCTATTATAAGAAGCGCTTCGTTTTTCTTATTTTTAATCTTAACGGAAGAAGCAAAATTATAAATCTCGTTTTGATTTATAGGATTTTCTTCTTTTCCAATATATTTTTCGTTTACGATATTTTTCAAATCAATCATAAAAATTTCCCTCAATTCGTTTTAATTTATTATAAAATTATACCATAAATAACAATGAGTTTAAACCCATTGTTATTTAATTAAAAAATTTGACTTTATTATTACAATATTATATTATTCTAAAAACAGTAACTTTATTAATGAAAGGAGAGAATATGAAAAATATAATAACCATATTATCTATAATTTTACTCGCTATATCTTGTTCAAAAAGTCAATCTTCGGCTTATAAAATCGGAATATTGCAATTAGTCGAGCATCCCGCGTTGGACGATGCGAATAGAGGTTTTGTTGACGGATTAAAAGAAGAAGGCTTCGAGGACGGAAAAAATTTGATTATAGATTATCAAAACGCCCAAGGAGAGCAGGCAAATTGTATAACTATCTCTCAAAAATTTATTAATGACAGAAGCGATTTGATATTGGCTATAGCGACTCCAGCCGCTCAAGCGATTGCAAATCTCACAAAAGACATTCCAATACTTATTACTGCCGTTACAGACCCAGCGGACTCTAAATTGGTTGCAGATAATAACGTTCCCGGAGGAAATGTTACAGGAACTTCCGATTTGACTCCCGTTAGCGAACAGATGGATTTGCTTAAAAAATTGATTCCAAATGCGAGAAGAGTGGCTTTTTTATACAATTCGAGCGAGCAGAATTCAAAATTTCAAGTCGATATTGCAAGAAAGAAAGCGGAAGAAATCGGATTAATTACAAGAGATGCCACAATAACTAATCCGAACGAAATTCAGCAAGTCGTTCAAAATTTAATAGGAAAAGTTGACGCTATTTATGTTCCAACCGACAATATGGTATCCGCTGGAATGCCTACTGTCGCGTCTATTACCGAACCTGCGAGAATACCGATTATATGCGGAGAAGAGGGAATGCTTCCAAGAGGAGGTTTGGCTACTTACGGAATCAATTATTACGAGCTTGGAAAATTAACTTCAAAACAAGCGGTAAAAATATTGAAAGGAGAATCGAAACCCGCCGATATGCCGATAGAATATTTGCAAAATTTATCGTTAAAAATAAACACTAATGCAGCGCAAAAATTGGGAATCGTAATTCCTACGGATTTATAAAATAGAAAATAATTTTATAAAAAGCTCGTATTAATTTTAATATGGGCTTTTTTATTTTTAATAATTTTAAATTAAAATCTAAATAAAATGTTTAATATAAAAATAATAATTCAATATGACGGCACGGATTTTTGCGGATGGCAGATACAACCTAATTTAAGAACCGTTCAAGGAGAAATATTTAAAGCCGTTCAAAAAATCTATTCGGAGAAAATAACTATTTACGGATGCGGAAGAACGGACGCGGGAGTTCATGCGCTTGGGCAAGTTGCGAATTTTAGAGTTCAAAAAATGCTTGTCCCGATAGATAGAGTTCATATAGCTTTGAATTCTTGTTTGCCGAAAGATATAAGAATAATATCGGCGGAGATTATGCCAGAAAATTTCAACGCTCGAACTTCGGCTAATTTTAGAGAATATTTATATATTGTTTATAACGGCGACATTTCCCATCCGTTTTACGAAAGATACGCTTGGTTTTATAGAAAAAATATTATAAACGAAAAATTGATTAACGAATACGCTAAATATTTAATAGGCGAACATAATTTTACTTCGTTTTGCTCTACCGAAGACGAAAACGATTCAAAATTTCGATATATAGAGAGAGTTTTTGCGATAAGAAAAAAAGACATCGTATATTTGGCAATAAGGGGAAACGCGTTTTTGTATAATATGGTTAGAATTATAGTTGGCACTTTAATTGAAGGACAGAGAAAAAATAAACCGATAAATTTTATAGAAGAGATAATAAAAGAAGAGGACAGAACTAAAGCTTTGGTTACCGCCCCAGCGCATGGATTATATTTTAGAAAGGCGTTTTTTGTTAATTAAAGTTCTATAATAAATAAATAAGATATTAATAATTGTTATCTATCCTTCGCTCGCTTTTGTGAGTAATTCGACTATACTATCATAACCTCTTTCTTGAGCGTATATTAAAGCGGTTTTTCCATAATAATCTTTTATATCTATATCAGCTTTTAAATCTATAAGCATTTGCACAGCTTGTTCATAACCATTAACCGCCGCAAAAAATAAAGCCGTATATCCAACTCTGTTTTGGGTGTCTATATTAGAACCGTTTTTATTTAACATACTGATGACTTTATCGTTTCCTTTACCCGCCGCATACATTAAGGCGGTGTTTCCATAATAATCTTTTATATCTATATTTGCTTTAGCGTCTATTAAAGTTTTCACTATTTTATCGTATCCGTTCATAGCCGCAAAAATCAATGCAGTTACTCCTATATTGTTTTGAGCATTCAAATCGGCGTTTGAATTTATAAACATATTAATCAAAACGGATTTATTATTAAAAGTGGAATACATTAAAGCGGTGTTTCCGTCTCTATCTTTAGCGTTAATATTTGCCTTCAAATTAATAAGAGCTTGAACCATTTCTTTATGCCCGTTAATAGAAGCTAAAATTAAAGGAGTTCTTCCTTCGTTATTTGTCGAATCAATATTTATAGAATTAGTGAATAAAGGAAGCATATTTACTCTGTTATTATAGGCGGCATACATAAAAGAATCGTTTCCGTTTATATCTTTCATTTTAATATTCGCTCCGTTTTGTATAAGCATATCCGCAGTGGCATAACTTCCTTTATAGGCCGCGAACATTAAAGCCGTAAACCCGTCCGATTTTTTTTCGTTAATATTGGCTCCCGCGTCTATAAGCAATTTTAAAACATTTGTATAATTATTAAAAGAAGCATACATTAAAGGAGTATTTCCATTCATGTCTTTAATATTTATATTGGCTCCAGAATCTATAAGTAATTTCGCTACATTATAACTTCCTTTATAAGCCGCGAAAGTTAAAGCGGTAAAACCATCTTTATTTTTTACATTAATATCTGCTTTTGTATCTATTATCGCTTTTGCCAAATCGTAATTATCGTTATAAGCAAGATTCATTAAAATAGTATTCCCTTTATCGTCTTTAATATTTATATTAGCCCCAGCTCCTATAAGTAATTTCGCTATTTCATTATTACGATTATTTAAAGCGTAATTTAAAGCTGTAAGTCCTTCTTTATTTTTAACATTAATATTTGCCTTATTTTTTATCAAAGTTTCCGTTAATTGTCTGTTTTTATTAATAGCTGCGAGTATTAAAGGGGTATTCCCGTTTGTATCTTTTGTTTCAACATCGGCTCCAGCCTCTATAATCATATTTAGTATTCTATTATTCCTATTTGTTAAAGAATAAGTTAAGGCGGAGTTTCCTTCGTTATTTTTAGCATTAACATTCGCTTTTGCTTCTATTAAGGCTTGAACCATTTGCTGATTCTTTCTTATTACTGCGAGTATTAAAGGGGTATTCCCGTTTGCATCTTGTATATTGACATTAAAATCTTCTTGTGAGATTAATTTTCTTATCTCTTGAGTATTATTTGCTCTTATCAATGCAAAAATATCGGCATTATTATTTTCTTGCGCCGTTAATATAATCGCAAATGCCATAATTATAATAAAAACAATTTTTATCATTTTTTTCATAATAAATACTCGCTTATAAAAACTTTTACTTATATAATACAATAAAAAAATAAAATTTCAATAAATTTATTACGATGAATTTATTTTTTTTGTTATAAAAAAATTAAATTTGGTAATATAATTAAACTCTTGACAAATATAAAAACAATGTTATACTCGCAAATTCAAAATTTTTAATTTTATACTATATTTTATTTGGTTAAAGTATTATTATGAACGACAGTTTAAATTATTCAAAAAATAAAATATTCGGAAATTGGGATTTTTATAAATTATGCATTTCTGTAGCAGTTCCCGTTATGGCTCAACAATTAATAATGGGAATGGTTTCGCTTATAGACAATTTTATGGTTGCGGGACTTGGCGATATAAAAATGGCGGCGGTTAATGTTGCAAATCAATTAAATTTTATATATTTGGTTTTATTATATACTTTCTACGGAGCTGGCGGAATATATATGGCTCAAAATAGCGGAGCAGATAATCAAGAAGGAATGCAACAGGCTTTTAGATTTAAAGTAATACTTCCGTTTATAATTTCAGTTATATATATGATTTTAATGCTAATAAATCCCGAAATTTTTATGCGACTTCTTACGCAAGGAAATCATGCTCAAAAAGAAATATTAGAATCTAGTTCAAAATATATGAAAATAATAGCGTTTACATTTATTCCAATTTCAATTTCGGGAGCTATAGGAAGTTCTTATAGAGAAATTGGAAAGCCTCATATTCCTTTAGTAATATCGGTTATAGCGACAGCATGCAATACTTTTGGAAATTGGATTTTAATTTATGGAAATTTAGGCGCTCCGAAACTTGAAGAAACGGGAGCGGCGATTGCGACTTTAATAGCAAGAATATTAGAAATGGCGATTTTTATAATATATATTAAATTGCATAAAGAAAAATTTTATGTTAGAACGAGAGAAATATTAAAAGTTAAAATTGGCGTTTTTGTCGATATGGTTAATAAATCGAGCCTCATATTTTTAAGCGAAATTAGTTGGGGATTAAGCGAAATGTTTATGACGGCGCTTTATAATAGCAGAGGCGGAGCGGAAACGGTTGCGGGAATGGCTTCGGGTTTTACGATTGCAAATATATTTTATTTGGTATTTCAAGGAGTTCATGTAGCGTCTATGGTTATTGTTGGCGGAACTTTAGGAAGAGGAGAACTTAAAGAAGCTAAAGATAAGGCAAAATGGATAATGAACGGTTCTATAATAGCGGGTTTAATAGTCGGATTAATAGAAATGTCTTCAATATTTTTGATTCCTTTTATATTTTCAAAACTTACTGTTAACGCTCAAGCGATTACAAGAAATTTAGTAATATTGATTTCATGCTATATGCCCGTATGGACTTATATTAACTCTCAATTTTCTGTTTCAAGAGCGGGCGGAGACGCTTTATTTGGCTTTGCGGTTGATGTTCCCGTATCTTTATTTTTATTCGCTCCTGCGGCTTTAATTTTGGCTAAATTTACTTCGGTTGGTCCTGTAGCTATGTTTGGAATAGCAAAATTAACAGATTTTATAAAGATAACGATTGGCATTATAATGCTTAAAAAAGAAAGATGGGTGAAAAAATTAACCGATTAATTATGTAAATATTTTTATAAACGCTTTAATTATAAATTCCGATAATATAAACGATATTTTATTTTTTATAAAAATTTTTTAGACGAATTTTGTGGCGGATTAATATGGACAGAAACTTCTTTCATATATTTTTTGAGATTGGAATTCCGACTATAGGAACTTTTACGGGTTTGGTGGGAGTAATACTTTACGGCTATATTTATTTCAAATTATATGAAGAAAATCAGTTAATAACCTTATCTATAGGAATTTTGGCTTTCGTATTTTCGTCTTTGGAATTTATAAATATAATAATTTCGTTTTCAAATCATGATAATCAAATAGGATTTTTTCTATACAGAATCGAGCAGTTCGCTTTATCTTTAACTATTTTCCCTTGGATAATATACGCGAAAAATAATTTGGAATTGAATAAAAATTATCATTGGGCTTTGGAATTTCTTTATAATTTGGCGATATTTTTGGTGGCGACAATAATATTTATAGGAATTATATATTCCGATTCTTTCATTTCAAGAACGGAAACGATTGACACTCTAAACGAAACGATGCGAAACAGCATAAAAATCAGAGGAAAAATCGGACCTTTATATATATTCAGAGATTTTGTCGTAACGGCGTATATGCTTTTGGTAATAAGCGCTTTTATTTATGAAATAGTGGTTAATAAAAATTATGCAAAAAATATTCGGTATTTAATTTTAACTTCCATAATAGCGATATTTTTCTTTGACGATTTTAACGGAATTTCGGTATATCAAGGAAGAGGAGATTTTTTAATATTCAAAAATATTCCTTTTTCAAGAATCACTTTGGCTTATATAATTTATAATATCGTTATTATTCATTTTTCGGTGAATCAGTTTATTTCATCCGTATTCCGTAGAAGAAATAAACTGAGTTATAATTTTGAAGAAATTAGAGCGCAGGATACGGTTATAATAAATACGGCATCCAACACTTCAAAAAAAATGCTCAAATTCAAAGACGATTTTCAAAAAGCAGTAAAAGAACTTACGGAAGATGTTTCAAACGCTTATTCTTCGGTTAGCGCTTTGAAAACGTATATAGGAAAAACGATAGATTCCATAAACGAATTTATCACAATCGAAAACTTTCAGATAAACGATGCCAATTCCAATATTGAAAAAATTAACGAACTTATAGAAACCTACCAGAAATTAAAAGAAACTTCAACGGCTCAACAAACATTGCTTACGAATTTAAATTCAAATTTGAAGGAATCTATAGGACAAATATACGATTTGCAAGAAGAAAGCGTAAGTATGCTCGACAAATTCAATTCTTTTCAAAAAGGTTTGGATAAAGAGAGGTTCAATATAGAAAGCGAACTTAATAAATCTTCAGAATTGCGTTATTTAAATACTCAAATAAATAAAATTATAGATTTTATGACGAATATGTCCGACAAAACGAAAACTCTTTCAATCAACTCGGAAATTCAGGCTTCAAAATCTGGAGACTGGACAAGTAGTTTTGAAATGGTTTCAAATTCGGTTTCGGAGCTGGTGTTAGAGTCTTTGACGGTATCGGAAAGAATGCAAAAATTATTCTATCAAATAGAAAATATTTTCAAAAGATTTAATTCGGCAAGAGTTTATATAAATAATAATGTTGTAGAATTGACGCGGGAAGTATCCGCTTATTACGATAAACTTTCTCAATTTAATAGAAGTATGGAAAGACAAAACGATTTCAATATGAATATAGTAAAAAATATTGACAAAATGTTCGATTCCTTATCCGATATAGATAAAATAATAAAGAGCGAAGAAAACGATTTTATGAACATAAGATTTAGAATAGAAGAATTTAACAATTATATAATGGATATTTCCGAAAAAGCTTCCGAACAGAATACGGAAGTAAAAAATCTCATGCGAGATATGAATAAACTTTTGGCGACATCGGAAGATTTGGAATCGGTGAGCGGAAAACTCAATGACGAGAAAGAGCAACTTTTGGAATATTCCGATAATTTGGATAATATAATTAGAGAGCATTCTAAAACGACATAAGGTTATTATGGATTTATTGAATACTTTTATATTAGGATATAACATCAATATCGTAGAATTGTTAGTTCCCGTAATAAACTTATCGGTAATAACTATATTTGCCGTAGTGTTTATATTATTGTCGAGGAGAACAAAAAGATATATATATTTTATAATCGCCGTCACTTTGGAACTTCTTTCTTTATATAATATTATATCGGTTGTAATTATATTTTTTGAACTTTATAATGCGTTTCCAGATATAACGACTAATTTATACATTTTCAATAATATACTCATTTTATTTATCGTTTTAATCATGCCTCTCAATAATAGAAATTTCTTAAGCGATATAAAAACCGTTAATATAGTTAATAATTCTATTTTGATTATAACGGGGATTTTGATTATCACTCTTCTTATAGTAAGCGTAATCAATTTTGACGCGTTTTTTGGAGTGAATGTAAATCAAATATTTCATAGAGCCAATACAATTTATTATAGAGTCTCTCCCGAAGGTTTATTTTATCTGCTTAAAATGTATATAATATTATTCGTATTCGCCGCCACTTTAATTCCCGTAATACTTGATATTATTTCAGGTCATAATGTCGGAATAAATATCGTGTTTAATATTTTTAGTTTAATAGGATTATATTTGATATTTACCGACATAACGGTTTTCAAAACTGATACTGAAGTAAATTTCGACCGAACGGGACTTGCGATAACTTTATCTTACATGATTAGATTCATAGCGACTTTTTCAAGTTTTACCGTAAACGCTTTAACCGCAATAAATAAAGATAATGTTTTGGTAAATAGATTAAAAAATAATTTGAATATACTTACTACAATACATGGAATATCCAATAAATTGAACATAGTCGACAAAAATTTTATGGATTCTTCGATGATTGTATTTGAAATAGACAGAGAAAATAAAGACGCTTTGGATATAATGAATTCAAAAGTTGAAAATATTTTAACTTCTAAAGACAATCTCACGAAAACTAAAGAAAATAAAAATCAGTTAGTAAAAGACGGAATAAGATTCACAAGTGCCATATTTAACTTTTTTGAAACATATAAAAATAAATTGCAAGACAACTGCAAAGTGCTGAACGAAATAATCAAAAGAATAAAAGAAACCGATTTTTCAAATAACGAGATAAAAGAATTGAACGAAGATTTAAAAAATATTAAGAACGATTTGCAAAAAACTTCCAAAAAATTTACGGGCAATATGCTCGAATATTCCTCTCAGTTTAAAGACGTAAGCGCGATAATGGAAGAAATATACGAAACTATAGAATATATAAAAAATATGACGAAAAAAACGAATATTCTTTCTATAAATGCGGGTATTCAATCGGCAAAAGCCGGGGTTTACGGAAGAAGTTTTTCGGTTGTGGCAAAAGAAATAGGAGTTTTATCTATAGGAATATCTCAAGGGGCGGAATCGCTTGAAAGAATTCTTATAAATATATTTTCGGATTTGGTTATGGTTGAAAACGCAGCTTTTTATGTGGAAGAACATTGCAAGTTGATAGAAAATTCCGTTAATGATATAACTAAAGAGATGGACGATTATTTGAATACAATAGAAAATAGTTTGAATTTTGAAAATTCTAGTTTAGAATATTTTGAAACTTTGGAAAAATATAATAACGAAATATTTAATATAGTGGAAGAGCAAAACAACATAGCAATTTATATAAAAGAAAATATAAACGCTATGCTCGATATTCAAAATTCTTTAAACTCAAAAATTGATTTTCAGAATCAGGATATAATAAAAATATTTAATAATTTTAATGATGTAGTGAAAAGCAGAGAGCGATTAAAAGATACGATAAAAAAAGTCGGAAATTATTCTTCTTTGTCGCATACGAACATCGAGGCTTTATCGAATATAATTAGCACGCATAAAAAGAAAAGCAGCATCACTTTCGCTCCGATTATAACTCTACTAAAAAGCAGTAAAATAAGATAATGTTTAATTCTTTTGATTTTATTATAATAATAATTTTAGGTTTTATTTTCTTATACGGTTTTTATAAAGGCATAATCTCAATAACTGTTCCAATAATCGCTATAATTATAACTTTTATAATAGCGCCTTTAATATATAATAATTTGTCGAAAATTTTTAATCATTCCGTAATATTAAAAATAATTTCTTTTATAGCGAGTTATTCAATAATTCGGATAATTTTATCAAAAGTGGAAGACAGCATAAAAAAATTATTAAAAATCATATTTTTAGGCTGGATAGATAGATTGATTGGAGCGATAGTTTTAACTTTAGTCGTCTGCATAATAATCGCTTTTATTTCTTCGATTATAACGATTTTGCCCGCGGAGATTTTAAAACCCGAATATTCAAATCTTATTCAAAATTCTAAAATTCTAAATTTGATTTATAAATTCTTAAATTCAAATCTTTATATAGAAAAATTTTATTTCGATTTTGTATAAATTTTTATAAAAATAATTTATCGTCTAACGAGGAATTTTCTTATTGGAATAAAATCGGCGGGATTCAAAGCTTCTCCATTTTTTCTCACTTCAAAATGCAAATGGCTTCCAGTCGAGTTTCCCGTGTTTCCCATTCTTCCTATCATAACTCCGACTCCGACATTATCTCCAATTTTTGTCGTGATTCTGTTAAGATGTCCGTAATAAGTCGTATATCCTTTATCATGACGAACTATTACCAAATTTCCGTATCCTCCGCTGTAGCCAGCAAAAATTACTTTTCCTTTTCTTGCCGCATAAACGGGAGTATTTAAACTTCCAGGGATGTCGACTCCCGTATGCTTCGTTCTCACTCCGCTGATAGGATGAATTCTATAACCGAAAACGCTACTTATTCTGTTTACGGTCGCTGGCAAACTAAACATTTGTCCAAATTTATCTATTCTTTCGTCCAAAGTATATCTTGCGCCGGGCAAAAATATATCGTCTCCGATTTTTATATCCGAAATATTTTCTATTTTATTGAAAGCCAAAATTCTATTTAATTGAATATCGTATTTTTCGGCGACTTCCTCGATTTTTTCGTTTTCGTTAATAGTATGCAATAATCCGTTTCTATTTGGAATTATAATTTTCTGTCCGGGGCTCAATTTATTTGCGTTGCTTATTTTATTTACGCTAACCAAAGTGTCCAAACTCGCTCCGATTTTTCGCGATACTGTGGTAAGATTTTCGCCCTCTCCAATCGTATATTCTTCGTATTTGATTCCTATTTTTCCATCTCTATTTAAAGTGTAATCGGAAGTTATATAATCGTAAAAAATACTTGAAACTTTGCCGTTTATATTTTCAACGGAAGGAAGCGAAGTTATTTTAGGAATATTTAATAAAACTTCTTCCATCTCGTTATTTGTAGCGGGACTCATTTCCGATAATATTTTTTTATAAGTTTCGCCCGAACTGTTTGATTTATTTCCGTTGATTGAATAAATCGAATAATCGGATTTATTTTTAATCGTAAATATTAAAAAATTAAATAGCAAAACAAAAATTATTAATAATGAAATTTGAATTTTTCTATTTTGTAATAAATCGATTAATTTTGAAAAATCGAAATTCATTAAAATATTTTCCGCTTTACTTTTAAAATAGTCAAAAAGCGGATTTATATTTTTTTTCAAACTATTTATTAAATTATTTTTTCTCGCAATTCTTTTATAGTTTATTCTTTTGTAGTTTTTCAAAACTTTCGTATATTTAATTTGTCTATTTTTCATAATCGTTTTTTGTTAATTATTTTTTAGTTTTTATTTGAAAGATTTTATATGATTTTTGTTATATTGTCAAATTTTTTATGATATTTTTACAAATCATCGTTGACAATGTAGCATAGCGTGAAACACCATTTTGGTAAGGCGCGACCTTTAAGTAAAACCGCTTTTTATTAGGATGGATTACTATTTAATTTAAATCTTACAAAATTTTACTATAATTAGAAAAACTTTCATAATCGCCTATTCGTTCGTATAATTTCAAAATATCCGTCAAAGCTTCTTTATCGTTTTTATTTATTTCTAAAATTCTTTTCAAATAATAAATTACTTCGTTTCCGTTTTTATCAATATCTCTTTTGAGCAAAGATAATAATTCTTTTATAATTTCAATATTCGATTCGTCAAGTTTAATCGCTTCTTCAAAATATTTTTTAGCCTTATCGTAATCGTTTTTCAAAATATAAGCGTTTGCAAGCCTATAATAATATTTATAATAATTTTTTAATTTCAAACCTTTATTATAATTTTCAATCGAAGATTCAATATCGCTTGAAATAGCGTCCACTTTGTATTTGCTATAATGCATGCATCCCAAAGAATAAAAATAATAATGATTTTTCTTTTTATTATGATTAAAATAATTCGGCATATTTTCCGCTAATTCGTTTATTATCTCGCTATTCGTTTTATCGATTTTATTCATTAAAAATTCCAAATAATCGATATTGAAATAAATATTTTCTTTATGGAAATCGTAGAATAATTTATAAATATCGTTATTTTCTAAAATTATTTTTTGGTAATAATATCCTAAAAGCGAGGTATAATCTTCTTCGGTTATATAAATCGTTTTGTTGTTTGAAATGTCATAAATATCTTTCAAAAGTTTATTTATCGAATCAAATAGATTTTCTTCTTTTGAATAAACGCTTTTTTCAATCCATTCTCTCGGTTTTTCGTTATCAAAAATAATATAATTAAGAAAAATTCCGTTTTTAAAATTTTGAATTTGATAAACGACTGAAATATTTGCGTTATTTTCAACCGTTATTTTTTTTATTTGAGATTTTATTTTATTATAATCGTAATTATTTTTATCGTTTATTATTTTCAAATCGGAATAAAGAAATATATTTTTTATAAGCAAATCGTAAACAGCGTAATTCATATAATTATTCGTATAATCGGTTTTAAATATTATTATACTTTTTTGAGAGAACACTTTTGAAGTAAAACAAATTAATACAAGAAATATTATAAAACTATTTTTAAAAAATTTAATCAGAAATTTAATCATATTAATTTTTATTTTAACTTAAATTAATATAACTTTCAATTATTCAAACTATAATTTAAAGTCCTAAATTCCGAAATTATATAAAGTTAATATTTTAAACTTTAAACAAGGAAAAATTATGCGTCTTATTGCTTTTACTTTAATATTTTTTTCTATAAATTCAAATCCTTTTAGTTTCGCTCAAATTTTAAATAATATTGAAAATACAAATATGGGAGTGTTAGACCGATTATTGGAATATGCAAATAACGATAATGCCGAAGGATTAAGAAGATTAATTTCGGAAGGTTCGATTTCCAATTTTATAAATTTTGGCGACAGTCAAGGGCATAACGCTTTGATAACCGCTGTTTCAAAAGGATATAAAGATATTGCGATTATTCTTTTATCTCAGCAAATCGATGTCAACATTACTTGTAGGCATGGGAAAACCGCTTTAATTTACGCCGCGGATTCTGGATATGTCGATATGGTTTCTTATCTGCTTGCAAAAAACGCTAATCCAAATATTAAAATAAGCGGGGGAACTACGGCGCTTTTGCAGGCTGCGGGAAAAGGCTATTATTCGATAGTCGAAACTCTTATTAAGGCAAATGCGGATTTAAGATTATCTGGAATCTATAGAAGCGGAAACAATGATGGAATAGATTATAATATGACGCCTTTAATGATAGCGGCTTTTAATAATCATGATTTAATCGTTAAATTACTTCTCGATAACGGAAGCGAAATTAACCGAATAAACGAATACGGAGCGAACGCTTTATTTTACGCTATAGCAAACGGAAATACCGAAACGGCTAAAATGCTTTTGGAAAACGGAGGAGATGCAAATATATCGGCTACTTACGGAACTTACGGAAATATAACTCCTCTAGCTTTGGCTTCCTCTTTAGGCGACACCGATTTAATATCTTCTCTTTTAATAGGAAAAGCGAATATTAATCATATAATGAATAACGGAAGAACAGCTTTAATTTGGGCGGCGCTATCTTCAAAAAGCGAAGCGGTTGCTACTCTCATAAACGCGAGAGCCGATTTAAATATAGCAGATAACGATGGCAAAACGGCTTTAATGTTTGCCGCCAAAAACGGAGATTATAATTCCGTAGAATATTTAATAAACGCTGGAGCTGATATAAATATTTTAGATAAATCTTCAAAAAACGCTTTAATGTTCGCTATGGAAAACGGCAATTTGGATATAGTAGATTTGATTACAAGAACGAGTTTGAATTTGAATAGGTAAATTTTTAAATCAAAAATACTCGCAAAAATTCATTTTTCGTTATTAAGAGCGATAGCCGAAGTAATCTAAATTAGATTGCTTTAAGGCTAAAAGTCTATCGAAACGACAGATTTTTAATTAAACAAAAAATAGAAATTTTTAATCTTCCAAACCGTCGCTTTCTTCCTCTTCGACATTTCCAGAAGCTTCTCTTAAAACCTGTTTTATTGCGTCAAATATCTCTCTCGCCTTTGTTTTATTTACTTCCGAAGTTTTTGTTCTTTTATTTATAGAGGCTCTTTTTAATATCGTATCTATATAGGTTTCTCCGATTCCGCTTATTAAAAGAGGATTGGTTATTAATTTCTCTACCGTAGTTTTATTTTCCGAAAGCAACTGACAGAATAAATTATAATTGAATTGTTTAGTTAAAGGGTCGTATCCCACGGCAGGCATTTTGGTAAAATCTTTCCAGATAGGAATAATTTTTGTAAAGTCGTTTTTATTTTTCCCTTCGTCCACGATAAATAAATTTCCTCTGTCGGTTTCCAATTTTATTATGCTGTTTTTATAAGAATTATTTTCGGTTAGGACAAAAGAACCTTCCGCTCCCAAATCGATTAGCATAGCGTCTTGCGAAAATTGAAAATGTATATATCCGCCGTATCTTAATATGTCTATTATTTTTTGCCCTTTAATGTTTTCCATTTCTTTATAATCTCTATTTACGGCTACTATCCTATCGATATAAGAATAACAAATTTCGCCTTTTATGGAATTTATCAAATTAATTAAATAGGGGAGTTCTTTCATTTTGCTTATTATCCTAATTTTTATTTATAGTATTATGTTTACTTTATATTGTATCATAATAAATAAAAAAATCAAATAAATTCATTAATCCCTCTTATATAATGATTGACTTTTGTATAAAAAAATGCTATAGTTAGGATATTATATAAGAAGATAGAAAATCTGCTTAAATAAACTAATCTAAATTTTTTATTATAAAGGAATTAAAAAATGTCAGAAGAAAATATCCCCCAGTATCAAAAACAATTTGACGAGCAGTTTTGCAGTTCATGTGGAAAACCGATTAAAATTAAAGCCGAAATTTGTCCGTATTGCGGGGTAAGGCAATACGGTTCAAGAGAAAAGTCCGATAGGAATTGGTTAACTTGCCTTTTATTATTTTTATTTTTAGGCTGGATTGGAGGACATAGGTTTTATGTAGGAAAAATAGGAACGGCTATTCTATATGTAATAACGGCTTACGGTATAGGAATATGGGCTTTAATAGATTTTATTTCCATACTAACTGGTAATTTCAAAGATAATGAAGGAAAATTCGTAAGATAAAAAATTAATATTTATAATACTTTATTAAAATAATCAGGAGAGGAAAAATGAAAAAACTAATAATTACCGTATTATTAACTTTTATTAATTTTTCTTTTGTATATGCCAAAGGAGAAGCTATTAGTTTGGTATCCATACCTCCAGAAGGTAATTTAGATATAACAACAATGAACTACTATATAACCGTGTTAGAAGGAGCTTTTATGAAAGCTGGATATAGAGTTCTCAATAGACAGGAAATTAGGACATATTATAATGTTGATTATATCATGTCAGTTGAATTATATACATGGGAAGAAGGAAATATATTAGATACGATTTTAGATTCGGCTTCCAAAATTAGAATCACAGTTAGAATGTTAGAGCCTGAAACAAAATATTCAAGAGCGCAGGGAATTGTTAATGGTAAAATGAAAGATAACCCTGATAAATTAGCTAACAAAGTTGTAAAAGATATAGATAAAGTATTAAAAAAGATAAGATAATCAAAACAGTAAACGCAAAATAACGTATATTTTTTCTATAAATACGATTATAATCGCGGGCAATATTCCGATAAGCGTTAAAACTATTATTATAAAGAAAATAAATATTATTAACAAAATCGTAATAATCGTATACTTAAATATATTCGCAAACATACAAAATCCATGATTCAAATATCGTTTTTTTTATGAGCGAAAAAATAAATATTATGTCCCGCCGCTCGCATTTTCTCTTCGTATAAAGTAATTCCGTAATTTTCAATTTTTTCGGTATATTCTTTTTCCAAAATATTTTTAAATATTTCGGATTCTTTATAAATAGGATTCATTATTTCGAGAGCGTAATTGTCGTCGTCAGTCGCCGAATAAAATATTCCGCCTTCTTTAAGTATCGAATATATCTTATCCAAAAATTCTTTATTGAATATTCTTCTATGCGAATGTTTTTTCTTTGGCCAAGGGTCTGGAAAATTCAAATAAATATTGTCGAATTTATATTTATTAATCAAATATTTTTCCATAATTGAATTTGCCTCTCCGAATATTATCGTAAGATTTTTTATATTTCTTTTGAAAGCTTTGAAAACGGTTTTTTTTGCCGCTTTATAAGAATATTCTATTCCCAAAAAATATTTATCTTTATTGTCAGTCGCAAGCTCGACAATAAATTTTCCATTCCCGCTTCCAATTTCCAAATCTTTTTTGTCATAACCGAATAATCTTTTTTCAATTTCGGATACAATAATATTATTATCGTTGTTATTAAAATCGTCAAGTATATATTCTTTTATAATATCTTCGTTAATATTTGGGCTTCTAATAATTATTCTCCTTTTTCTTTTTTAAATTTTTTAATTAAATTTTTAATTTTAAAACAAGGCTTTTAAGGCTACATAATATCTTCCGTCCGTAGCGCCTTGAAAACCAAAATAAATAGAATAAAATTTAAGATAAACGGAATACTCGAAACAGAATAAATCTTTTCTTTCGTTATAAATATCTTTTGAAGTTTTATTGTCGATATAAAATAAAGGACGAAGCGCAAGATTAAATATTTTCCATTCAAAGCCCAACTCGAATCTCAAATAATGAGCGTCATTTTGTCTCCAAGTATATTCTCCAAGCATGTTAATCCAAATAGTTTTATCAAGCAAAGGCAATTTTCCCATAGCGTATAATTGAATTATATTGCGAGTATTATTATAGCCGTAATTATGCGGAGATAGATTATTTTTTTCATGCTGATAAAGAATTTGAGTTTTAAAAAAATCTCCGTTTATTTTGAATAGAACGGCAAGCGGGGAAGAATCCCTCGAAAAACCTTGCGAATAAGAAAGTTCAAAATAATGTCCTATGAATCCCGCTCTCAATCCCATATCGTTATTTAATCTCGGCAAATACCAATGGGGAATATCGTCAAAATTTTCCGTAGCCGAATCGACAACCGAAGGAAGAAGCATAAAAGTCGAACCGTTAATATCGTTTGCCGCTTTCATTCTAAAAGAAAGTAATATTCTCGTTAATGTTATAGTTTCTATTCCCGCATCGTAAAGTTCTATTTTCCCCGTAGCTTTATTTTTGTCAAAAACGTCGAATTTGCCAGATAAAGTCGCAAAAGGCGTGGCGGAAAATATCCAATCGTAATGAAAACTTTTGCCAAGCGAAAGATACATATCGGGCATAGTAAATCTCTTTTTTTCCAAACTAACTCCAATTAAAGTATTCATATGAAATTCGATTGTCGATAATTCGTATAAAGCTCTCGAAGAAAAAGAATCTTTTCTTGGATTTTCTCTTTTATAACTTTCATGAATATAATCGTAATCTATAAAACTTTCCGTTTGTCTTTCAATTTCCATAAGCGAAAAAAGATTTGCCATAGCTTTAAAAAATCTTTGGTCTTTTTCCGTATAAGGCGATTGAGCGTAGATTTTTATATAACTTAAAAATAAAGTCAGCAATATTATTTTTAACGATGTTTTCATTTCATTAATTTTTACATTTTTGGATTTAAAATTAATATATTTTCATTCTATCATAAATTTAAAAATTGACAATTATATCGTATATGTTATAATTTTTTTAATGCTATTTTGGAGTTGTAAAGTGGAAGAATTTAGTATTTTGGAAATAAAAGTAAAAGATTTATTAGGCAGATACGAAACTATTTTGTCGGAGCATAAAGCTTTAGCCGAAAATATAACCTTTTTGAATAGAGTAAAACTCGAACTTGAAACTAAAATTAATTCTTTTAAAGAAGAAAAAACCATATTGGAAGCCGACAAAAGGAATATAGCCGATAATCTCAATATTCTTAAAGAAGAAAGAGACAATTTGCTTAAACGACTCGAAGCGGCAAGAATAGAAAAAGATAATTTCAAAATAAGCGCCGAAAAAACCGAACAAGATTCGATAACTTTAATCGAAGAAAACGACAACCTTAAAGATAAAATTAAAAACGCAAATTTTGAAAACGAAATTTTGAAAAAAGAAAACGAAGAATTGAAATCAAAATTATCTCAATTAATAAGCACTATAGACAGCGCGATGCAATATAATAAAGAAGTCAATATAAATCATAACGAACATAATGAAATTAACCGTAGAGAAGATATAAAAGAAAATATAAACGATAATGTTGAAAACGATTGGGAGAATAATCAAAATATAGAAAATATAGAAAGCGAAAATATTAATAACGAAAAAGAAATTGAAGAAAATATTTTTAATAATGAAGCGAGCAAAAATGAAACATATAATATTTTGGAAAATAAAAATACTTTTAATAATGTCGCCTCTATAAAAGTTTCCGAAGACGAAGACCCTTTTTCAAGCGCGTCCGATTCGAGCTGGGATAACGATATTAAAGATAACGAAGAAGATAAATACAAATTGGAAGAAAACGAAGAAAGTATAGACGATAATGAAAACGATAACGATTATAATTTTGAATCTGACGAAGAAGACGAATATATGTTCGGCAATGACGACGAGGAAGAATTTTTCTTTGATAACGAATCTAAATAAATAAAACGGAAAAAACTATGAGCAATAATTTGGAAGTAAATATATTTGGAAGAACCTTAAATATAAAATCGCAAGAAGACAATATTGAATATTTGAAAGAACTTGCCGATTTCGTAGACAAAAGCATGAACGATATAGCGCGACATTACGGCGAAGATAAACCGAGAGATATAATAGCGATACTTGCCTGCTTGAATATAGCCGACAATTTGAAATTGGAAATCGCAAACAGCAAAGCGGGAAGCGACACTTTACAAGCGCTAAAAGAAAGTATTGCCCATAGGTCGAGAGAGTTGATAAGGCTTATAGATGCGGTCGAAGAAAAATAGAAATTCTAAAAATAATATTATTAAAAAAGTTCAGAATCTGCCGTATGCAAGAATTCTTTTTATAGACAAAATGATTTTGGAAGGGAATTTTCCGTCCGCTCCAAAAATCGTAAGAAAATACGAAGACGTAAGCGTGTTATAGCGATTAAAAGAGACATAGGATTAATATTTTTTACGCTTAAAGCTTAATTATTTCTTATCGCTTTTAAATTTGAAATAAGAAATCTCATCGACCATATTTTCCGTTCTGTCCGACACTTCCTTGCTCGACATAGCGCTATCTTGAGCCATATTGGAATTTTCTTGCGTTATATTGTTTAATTCCATTACCGCTTGATTTATCTGTTTTATTCCATCCTCTTCTTGAATGGCAGAATTCGATATTCCCGTTAAAACTTCCGAAACATCGTTTACGGATTTTTCTATCTCGCTTAAAAGTTCCGAAGATTGAGTTACCGAAACATTTCCTATTTCTATTTTGTTTACCGTGTCTTCCACAATATTTGTAATATTGCTCGCCGCGTCATTAACAGTTTGAGCCAAAGACCTTATTTCGCTTGCAACCACCGCAAAGCCTCTTCCCTGCTCTCCCGCTCTCGCCGCCTCAACCGCCGCATTCAAAGCAAGTATATTTGTTTGAAAGGCTATCGATTGTATCATTTTTGTTATATCCGATATTTTTTTGCTCGATTCTGAAATTTCTTTCATATTATTTGCAGTTTGCATAACCGCTTCGACTCCGCTTTTTGTATCGGAATAAGCTTTTGCGCTCATATCTTTCGCTTCCGATGCGCTTTTTGCCGTTTCTTTTAAAGAAGACGATAAAGCCTCTATAGAACTTGCCAATTCTTCCAAAGCCGCCGCCTGCGAATTGCTTCTATCGGATAAATCCGAACTTCCTTCCGATATTTTGCTTATCTCGTTATTTATTACATCTATTCCCTGTTTTATTTTATAAATTACGGAACCGATATTCTTTTGCATATCGTCTATAGATTTTGTAAGAACTCCAGTTTGGTCTTTTTTCTCCAAAAGCTTTTTTTCAAATCTCGCGTTGAAATCGCCTTTTCCCATATCGTTTATAATACTTATAGCTCTATTCAAAGATTCTGATAGAGGACGAACTACAACCAATACTAAAATGGTTTCTATAGACATAAAAGCTACGACTACTACGATTAAAACTATTATTAGTCTTCTCATAAGATTATCAAAATATTCCGTAGTTCCATGTCCCGCTATAAGCCATGGTATATTTTCTATATTTTGGACGCCAACCCACTCTTTCCCTTTTATTTCTATTAAATTATTTTGATTTGCAACCGCGTTTTGAAAACCTGAAAATAGAGGGTTTGAGAATATGGTATTTTGTTCGCTTAAAATATATTTATTGTCTTTATGAGTAAGATACATTCCGTTTTTCATTATTATATTTATTTCCATATTTTCTTCTTTGGATTGATTTGACATTATTTCCGCGACTTTCGAGAATAACACATCTATGCCGACAACCCCTTTAAGATAACCGTTCGTATAAACGGCTTTTGCAAAAGTTACCACAAGTTTTTTAGAAGACGCCGCTATATAAGGGTCGCTTATATATACTCCATCCTGATTTATAGATTTTGTAAACCAATCTCTTTTTGTTTGGTCGTAATCCGAATTAAGAAGACTTGAAAACGGATTTAAGAATATTCCGCCCGGATTATTTCTTGGAATCGTATTGCCAAAATATACGTTTGCAATATCGGGTTTGGATTCTAAAATATTAAAAAAAGCCTCAAGCATATCGTTCGTATTTATAGAACTTTTTGTATATGCTTCTATTATGTTTATTTCGGAATAAAAAGACGATGTCCATTTTAAAACTTCTTCGGACGCCGTTTTCATTTTAACGTCCAAATTATTCAAAAATAATTTTCTATATTGAGGTCTATAAATAATATACATGCTTATCATGACTATTCCTAAAAATACTGCAAATGGAACTAAAAATTTACTCATTAAACCGCTTTTCTTATTTGATTTTTTTATCTTTGACATAATCTTTTTTTCCTTAATTCATTTTATAAAAATTAATTTAAATTTTAAATACAAATATATTATATCATATTTTCGGAATTATTGTTTTAAATTTCATTTAGTATTTACATATATAAAGTTTATAACAATTGATGAAAAATTTAAGATTGAAAAAATAAAGAAATAAAATATACTTAAAGACTTATCTTTAGTTTATAATTTATAGTTTTCATAAACAATAAGGAGAAATATTATTAATAATAATGTAACTTCAAATCCGCTATATTATGAGAAAATTCATAAATTGCTCTTTAAATACGCCACACCGAGCGTTATTTCTATGCTTGTCGGTTCGCTTTATAATATTGTCGACCAAGTTTTTATAGGAAGAGGAGTGGGAATATACGGAAATGCGGCCACAAATGTAGCTTTTCCGCTTACTACAATATGCGTGTCAATTTCTTTATTTTTAGGTTTGGGAGGAGCTTCCATTTATAGCATTTCTTTAGGGCGGGGAAATAAGAAAAAAGCGGCGGATATAATAGGAAATACTATAATCCTTGCAATAACATTTAGCGTTATATTTTCAATAATCGTTAGAATATTCGTAAGAAAATTTATGATTATATTTGGGGCTACTCAAGATGTTTTGCAATACGCTATAGATTATACAAGCGTAACTTCGATTGGTTTTCTTCCTTTCGTATTTTCAACGGTAATGAGTCATTTAATAAGAGCGGATGGAAGCCCAAAATACGCTATGTTTTCGGTTTCAATCGGAGCAATCGTAAATATAATATTAGACCCGATTTTTATTTTTAAATTTAATATGGGAATTTCTGGAGCTGCGCTTGCCACTATAATCGGACAGTTTATATCTTTCTTTATAACTTTAAGATATATTTTTAATTTTAAGAATATTACTTTCAATAGATATAGTTTTATTTTGTATTCGGAAAATGTTCGTAAAATTTTTATTCTCGGGGCTTCTGGAGGAATAAATCAATTTTCTATGATGGTAGTTCAAATAACGATGAATAATGTTTTAAGTTATTACGGAGCGAAATCGATATACGGAGGAAATATACCTTTGGCGGTTTCTGGAATAATAGCGAAGATAAATATGCTAATAATGGCTTTTATAATAGGAAGCGGACAGGGAAGTCAGCCGATATTAGGATTCAATTATGGAGCTAAAAATTACGATAGAGTCATAGAGACTTACAAATTAACGGTTACGATAACTTCGATAATAGCTTTTATATCGTTTTTAATTTTTCAAATTTTTCCTCGTCAAGTCGTTTCGATTTTCGGAGACGGAAGCGAATTATATTTTCATTTTGCCGAAAGATATATGCGAATCTATATGGCGCTTATGATAGTAAACGGAGTTCAGCCAGTATCGGGAACTTTCTTTACTTCTATTGGAAAAGGAATCAAAGGAGCTTTCATAGCGATGACAAGGCAGTTAATATTTTTACTTCCGCTTATTATTGTTCTTCCAAGATTTTTTGGAATTGACGGTTTAATGTATGCGGGACCTATAGCGGACGGAATAGCGTTAATCGTCACAATAATTTTTATAAGTTTGGAAATAAAGAAAATAAGAAGTTTGAAGAATATATAAAATAAAAAAGGGAGATGCCACGCGGCATCCCCTAAATTCTACCGGGCTTAAAGAAGCCCTCAACACAACACTCTTAAATAATAACATTTTTTAAAAATTTGTCAAACGTTTTTAAGATAATTTTTGAAAAAATCTATTAAAACTTTATTATATTAAAAATGTATTTATTTAATTAATTTATTTAAATTTTATTTTTTTGATAAAAGATTTAAATAAGGTTCGCTTTCTATTTGAGATTCTTCAATTCCTATGTCGCTTAATATTGATTTCAATTCGGATACTTGTTCTTCGATGGATTTTGAAGAGTTTAAAAATTCGATTTCGATAAAATCTCCCAAATTTTTTACCAAAGATACTTCTACCAACGCTCCTTTATAAACGAAAGCGTATCCTTTTTTTTCTTTTCTCGCATATTCTTTATAATTTTGCAATGTCGACAAAAAATTTATTATAAATTTCGATTTCTTTTTACTTACTTTAATTTCCCGCTCTTCGTTCACTTCCGCTCCGTCAATTATATTTCTTGTTTTTGCGCAGAAAGTATATCCGCCATGTTCCGTTCGCAGTCTAATGCAATTATTTAAATTTATATTTCCGTTTTTTATTTCGTCCGTTTTGGCAAAATAAATATCTTTTTTGAAATACTTTTTTTTAAATTTCGCGTTTTTATATAGAAAATCTAAAGCGGATTTTAAATCTTTAATACGGGCTTTAATTTCAATTTCGGTATCGCTCATTTTAATTTATTATATACGAATATTTTTTATTGTCAAAATTATAATAAAAATAAAAAATATGTAAAAATCAATATAAAAAATAATATACACGAATTTAAAAAATTTGCTATATTTTAAATAGAAGTTATAATTAATATTAAATAATAATTTGTCGAATAGCTTAATATAAGGCTTTAGAATGAGAAAGGTATAGACTATTAAATAAGGGGAAGAATAATGAAATTAAGAAAAATCTTTAATGCGATTTTTACGACGCTTTTTATTTTGGCAGTATTGTCTTTTGCCGCATGTAAACAATCTAAACTTACGATTACTAAACCAGGTCAGGATGTTTCGCTTTTGAATGCAATAGGTAAAGTGCAAGATGGGGTTTTTACTAACAGAGATGGAACTTCTATCGGTATAAGTAGCGGCGGTAATAATATAACCATTAAAGACAGCGGTGGAAGTGAAGTTGGTTATATTAAAAAAGAAGCTATAGGAGAAAGCGAAAAGATATGGATATATGAGAATACCAACAGCTCTTCTACGGGTAACGAAAAAAATATGTTGGTTATGGGAACGGATAGCTCTACAATAACGGTTGCGGCAAGCGAAAAAGGTATTAATGCCGTTAAAAAATCTTTTGATTATTTTGGCGAAGAAAAATCTTTGAATATAGTCATGGATATGCAAAACCCTGAATATCAAAATGCTGATGGAAGCCCAAATACCGATAAAATTGCTGAGAAGTATAATATGAACGCATTAGATAAAACTAATCTTAACGGCTTTTTTAAGAATATAACTAAAGGCGATTTTGGAGACTCTAAAACATATAATAAAACATCTTAAAGAGTAAATTATTTTTTGCCTCGTAAAGTGAAACAATGCGGATGCCAAACTGTAATTTTATATAATCTCCCGCAAACATCTAACATTCTCGCCCGAGCTTTAAAAATTGAAATATAATTTTTTTAATATATTATATATCTATATAATTTTAGGATTTTTATATGAGCAGAAACTTTTACAGATTTATTATACAAGCTGACAAAATATACAAAAGAGCCATAGAACATAATATGGCGATTATGCAAAGCGAATACTTTTTAGCTAATGCTCCTCAATTTGTTAAAAATAATTTGAATACAATAAAAGAAGTAAAAGAAAACGATATTATATTGTTGGAGAAAAACGGTGAAATATACGCTTGGGGATACGCCATAAAACCAAGAAAAGATAAACATAAAAGCGATAGAATTGAATATTTAAATGTTGATGAAATGATAAGCAATATACTTGAAACTGACGGAGTTAAATATATATCGGGCAAATATAAGGGAATAATTTATTTTAACGATTGCGAATGTTTTTATAATAATTTAACCGAAATTGTTGAAAAAAATAGATATGGAGGTAAGTGTTGGGGACAGAGAATAGATATTGATAAATGGAGGCGACATTCCGAAGACAAAGGAATATTATCCAGAGATTTTGATTTGATAGAAAATCCGTCTAATGATATTTATAGAATTCAAAATAAAAAAGTAGCTCTTGAAATAATAAAGCTGTTAACGGGAGATATTGTTTCTGAATATGATAATCTTTTATTAGGCGAATGCATTGAATTATTAATGCAAAATAGAAATTTAATTTTAACGGGAGCGCCGGGAACGGGTAAAAGTTATTTGGCTAAACAAATAGCAAGCGAAATAGGAAAATACAAATTCGTTCAATTTCATCCTTCCTACGATTATACCGATTTTGTGGAAGGATTGCGCCCTATACAAGATAAAAAAGGCGATATAATTTTTGAAAGAAAGGACGGAGTTTTTAAAAAATTCTGTAAAGAAGCGTTAAATAATAAAAACGATAATTTTGTATTCATAATAGACGAAATAAACAGAGGCGAGATTTCAAAAATTTTCGGCGAATTATTCTTTTCGGTTGACGCTGGCTATAGAGGAGAAAAAGGAAAAGTTTTGACTCAATACGCGAATTTAATCGAGGACGGAGACGAGTTTAAAGACGGTTTTTATATTCCCGAAAATGTTTATATAATCGGAACTATGAACGATATTGACAGAAGCGTTGAAAGTATGGATTTCGCTATGAGAAGACGATTCGCTTGGAAAGAGATTAAAGCCGAAGATACGCAAGAAACCATATTAAAAGATTTGGGAGATTTAAAAGACGAAACTATTAAAAGAATGAATAATTTAAATGAAGTTATTAGAAATAAAGAAACTAATTTATCGGAAGCGTATTGCATTGGAGCTGCATATTTCAAAAAGATTAAAGATTATGAAGGCAATTTTAATAAATTATGGGATAATCATTTGGAAGGACTTTTATTTGAATATACGAGAGGAATGCAAAATCAAGCAACAATACTTAAAGGATTAAAAAACGCTTACGATTTGAAAGATAATTTGATAAATGATAATTCTAATCAAGATTAATTATGAGTATAATTCAAATTGCAGATAATAATTATAAAGGCGTATCTATTGATAAAACCGATATAGAAAATATTAAACAGTTCGCTAATAAAAAAATAAAATATTTAAAAGAAAATAATTTATTTATATTGTCAAAAAATTCTTTTAAAGACGATATAGAAAATTCGGACATAATAGAATTAGACGAAGTAAATAATAAAATATATTCTAATAATATAATGGGTTTTATCGGTTATAACGATACTCAAATAAAAATTACTTCAAGATTTACTCCAAATAGCGATAAAGATTATTTTCTTCACTATATGCTACAAAAAGTTTTTTATTCAAATATATTTAATTGGGAATATACGACTGAAAGAGATTATTCTTTTGATTTTTTAATTTATATGTTTACTCATTTCTTCCAAAAAGCGATTAGACAAGGAATTTTTAAAAGCTATCAAAATAGAGAATATAACGATGCAAATGTTAGAGGCGTTATTGATATAAATCGACATATAAAAAATAATATTCCTTTCAATGGAAATATTGCATATAATACGAGAGAATATAGCTATGATAATAATATAACTCAATTAATAAGACATACGATAGAATATATAAACACGAAAAGCAGAGGAATTTTAAATATAAACGAAGATATAAAAAGCGGAGTATTTCAAATAATTGAAGCGACTAAAAGATACGATAAAAATAAAAGACAAAGCATAATAAATAAAAATCTAAAAAAATTAAATCATCCATATTTTTACGAATACGAATCTTTAAGAAAAATATGCATTCAAATATTAAGGCATGAAGAATTAAAATACGGACGAGAAGAAGATAAAATTTACGGCATTTTATTTGACGGCGCTTATCTTTGGGAAGAATATATTTACACAATATTAAAGGATTTAGATTTTTTACATCCAAGAAATAAAGAAAAAACTGACGGAATTAATTTACTAAATAAAAAGTGGACTGTATATCCCGATTTTTATAATTATAATAAAAAAATAGTTTTGGATACAAAATATAAAATGTTAAATAAAGATAATGATAAAATTGACGGAAGCGATAAACATCAAATAATTTCTTATGTTTATACTTTGGGCGCTAAAATCGGAGGTTTCGTTTATCCTTCGGAAAATAAAGAATTTAGTTTTGATAATATAGGAATTTTAAATAGAGAATATAATAAAAATATTTTGGAAGATTATAGTCCTTCAATTTTTAAATACGCTTTTTTAATACCAAATAAAAAATCAAACGAAGAAAATTTTGAAAATATTAACGACTTTAAAAAGGAAATTGAAAAATCGGAAAATGATTTTAAGGAAAAAATCAAAAACGAATTTCAATAATTTATCATTTTAAAATATTTTAATCTATGATATGATAAAGCGATTAAATTATATGGAGAAAATAATGCTTGGAGCGATTATCGGAGACATTGTAGGTTCTATATACGAATTCGATAATATTAAAACAAAAAATTTTAATCTATTTACAAATGAAATGTTTTTTACGGACGATACGGTTATGACTATCGCTATTGCGGATGCCATTATAAATGGCGCTAAACCCGAAAATTTTATTTTGTCAATGAAAAAATGGGGAGGCGATTATATTGATAAAAGTTACGGGCGTTCTTTTAGAAGATGGCTTAAATCCGAAAATTCCGAGCCTTATAACAGCTGGGGAAACGGTTCTGCGATGCGAGTGTCTCCATGCGGCTGGGTTGCAAAATTAAGCGAACCTTTTGAAGAAGGATTAAAATTAACGGAAGATTTGGCTAAAAAATCCGCCGAAGTTACGCATAATCATCCCGAAGGAATAAAAGGAGCGCAGGCTACGGCATCTTCAATATTTTTTATGCGTCATGGAAAATCAAAAAACGCTATTGGAAGAATATAAAAATAAACTTAAAGATTATATAAAAAATAAATATCAATACGATTTAGATTTTACTTTAGAGGAAATACGCCCGATTTATAAATTTGATGTAAGTTGTCAGGGAAGCCTTCCACCCGCTTTAGTTTCATTTTTGGAAAGCGAAAATTTTGAAGACGCAATAAGAAATGCAATTTCAATTGGAGGCGATAGCGATACTCTCGGGGCAATTACGGGAAGCATCGCCGAAGCCGCCTACGGAATTCCAGAAGATATAAAAGAAAAAGCTATAAATTATTTAGATAAGAAAATTAAAGAATTATACGAAAGATGGCTTGATTTTATTAGAGAATAAGATTAATTGCATAGTGTTAATAAAAACCGCTTTATTATATAATATTAAAAAACTATATTTTATAAATTTAATTCGGAATAAAAAAGAGGATAAAAATGTCGATTATAAAAGCTAAAGAATATTTGAAAAAATTTAATTTGGATAATCAAGTTATGGAATTTCCAGTTTCGTCCGCAACGGTTGAAGAAGCGGCTAAAGCGATAAATTGCGAAGAAAAAGAAATTGCAAAAAGTTTGTCTTTTCTTGTGGAAGATAAACCTATATTGATAGTTGTAGCGGGAGATTGCAAAATTGACAACGGCAAATATAAAGCGGAATTTTCAACCAAAGCGAAAATGATTCCGTTTGAGAAAGTGGAAGAATTAATCGGGCATGCGGTTGGCGGAGTTTGTCCTTTCGGATTAAACGAAAATGTAGATATTTATTTAGACGAATCGTTAAAAAGACTTCAAACCGTTTATCCAGCTTGCGGAAGTTCAAACAGCGCGATAAAATTAAAAGTGGAAGAGTTGGAAAAAATAGTTAATTACAAAAAATGGGTTAATGTTTGCAAATATGCGGAAAATTAATTTATGCCGACTTCAAAAGAATATAGAGATTTAATTTTAGATAAATTGGACTTGCTCGAAAATATAAGTTATAAATCAATGATGGGAGAATATTTGCTTTATTATAATAAAATTTTATTTGGCGGAATTTACGATAATAGACTTCTTATAAAAATTGTCGAAACTAATAAAGATTATAATTTAGAAGAAGCTATTCCTTATAAAAATGCAAAACCAATGTATTTTATAAAAGATATTGAAGATAAAAAATTTTTAAAAGATATTATAATTTATACTTGTAAAAGCTTTAAAAGTAAAAAGAAATAATTATTTTTTAATTTAAAATAAAAAAGAGATGCCGTTATCGACATCTCTTTCGTCTCCTTATTTTTAACGCTTATCAATCGTCAAATTTTTGTCCCATAAGCTGTCCGCCTGAAGTTACATATAACTCCATCATATTGTTTAATTTTATTTTATAGTTTCCCCATTCTTTTTCCACATCCACCATCATAGCTTGCGGATAGGTTTGTTTAACCGTGTTGGCAACAGAAGGCGGCAAAACGCTAAAAGGAATTGTAACCCAGCCTCCGTCAATATCTTTCCAATCGCCATTCATATAGAAATCTATATCCACGCCGTTTGAAAGTTTAACTTCAAATTTTCCACCGTCTCTTTCAACTTTCCAAATTTGAACTCCTGGAAAAGTTGAGTTTATAAAAGCGCTCGATTTTTGAGGCAATGCAGTAACTGGAACTATCCAATCTGCAAAAACCATACTCGAACTTAAACCTAAAATTAAACATAAAACTAATATTTTTTTTGTCATCTTAAACCTCCTTATAATTAGTCGTCCCATTTTTGATATAATAGATTACCGTTAATATCAATATAAAGTTCCATGAAATTGCTCATTTTCACTTCATAGACATTATAGTATTCCATTTCAACCATCCATATTTCAGCTTGCGGATAGGTTCTTTTAGCCGTAGCTATTACCGCGGCTGGCACTTGGTCTAAAGGTATATACCAATCGGCAAACAATGAAGCCGAGCCGATAACCGTTAGAGCAGCCAAAATACATATTAATCTTTTCATTTTAATCACCTCCTTAATAATTAGTTGTTCCATACGGACCCATTGGTCCCATTTGTCCTAAAAGATTGCCATTAACATCTATATAAAGTTCCATGAAATTGCTCATTTTTACTTCATAGACATTATAGGCTTCCATTTCGACCATCCATACTTCCGCTTCTGGACAAGTCTTTTTAGCGGTAGCCATTACAGCCGCTGGCACTTGGTCTAACGGTATATACCAATCGGCAAATAATGAAGCCGAACCGACAACCGTGATAGCAATTAAAACGCATATTAATCTTTTCATCTTAAAACCTCCTTATAATTAATCGTCAAATTCTTGTCCTAAAAGATTACCATTAACATCTATATAAAGCTCCATCATATTAGACATTTTTACTTCATAGACATTATAGTGTTCCATCTTTACAGCCCATACCTCGGCTTGCGGATAAGTTTGTTTAGCCGTAGCTATTACCGCCGCTGGCACTTGGTCTAAAGGTATATACCAGTCGGCAAACAATGAAGCCGAGCCGATAACCGTTAGAGCCGTCAAAATACATATTAATCTTTTTATCATTTTTAAGCCTCCTTTTGCTTAATTATTTATTGTCTATATTTATATTATAGGAATTTTTTTAATTTTGTCAAGTATTTTTACAAAAATTTTACTATATTTTTACTACTTTAGAAAAATTAATAATAAAAATGATACATATAATACATTTTTAGGCTAATAAATAAAAAAAATAATTGAATGTAAACGATTATTACTTTTTATTTTGATTATTTTATATATTTTAATTTTAATAATATATGATATACTATATAAAATAAAAAATAAAAATTAAATCAATGAAAAATATAAATAAAAAAATTTACGCGTTCATTCCGATTATAGCGACTGCCATTATAATAATTATTTCGATTTATAAAAATTTAACTAAAGAAAATTATATAAGGAAAACGATTATAATAAGCGATACAATTTTGAATATAACCGCGCAAACTTACGAAAAAAAAATGAATAATCTTGTAGGTTTAATAACGAACGAAATCAATAGAATAGACTATATAATAAATCCTTACAATCAAAAAAGCGAAATTGCTATAGTAAATAAAAAAAGTTTGGAAGGAATTAAAGAAATTGAAATATCAAAAGAATTATCGCGCATATTTGAAACGGGACTAAAATATTCTCGCCTTAATCCTTCGTTCGACATAAGCGTTAGAGGATTGATAGAACTTTGGGGATTTGGAATAAAAGAAAATCAAACCGTTCCAAGCGCTAAAGAAATCAACGAAGCTTTAGAAAATATAGATTATTCCAAACTAAATATAATAACAAACGAAGATAAAATATTTTTGAAACTAAAAAAAAATTTAACTTTCGATTTCGGCGCTTACGGAAAAGGATATATCATAACGAAATTAATCGAAATTTTTAAAAGCGAAAATATAGAAAATTATTTAATCGATTACGGCGGCGACACTTACGCAAACGGAGTAAACCGAAAAAACGAGGCTTGGGTTATAGCGATAAGAAATCCTATAGAAAGCTCGGAAGAAAATTCTGAAAAATATTTGGCTTTAATAAAATCGACTAATTACGCGATAGTGACAAGCGGAGATTACGAAAGATATTTTATCGAAAACGGAACGAATTACCATCATATAATAGACGCGAAAACTGGCTACCCTTCATATAATTCGATTTCCGCTACGATAGTTCATACAAATTCCGAAGAAGCGGACGCGTTATCGACAATTGCTTTTTTAATGGGGACGAATTTTTTCACAAACGAAAATTTTAAATATAAAGAGGCTTATATATTTACTCCCGAAAATGAATTATTTATTTTTACCAACGATAACTTTTAACAAACGACTTTATAATTTATTCGCTTAAAATCTTTCTTAAAACTTCATTAACAAGTTTAGGATTTCCCTGTCCTTTAGTCGCTTTCATTGTTTGTCCGACTAAAAAACCAAACGATTTTTCTTTTCCCGCTTTGAAGTCGGCAACCGATTTTGGATTATCTTCAAGCACTTTTCTTATTATGCTTTCAAGCTCTCCCGTATCGCTCATTTGTTTTAAACCTTTTTTATCGACTATTGCAGAAGGCGATTCTCCCGTTTCGCACATATCTTCAAAAATTTCTTTCGCTATTTTTCCGCTTATAGTTCCTTCGTCTATTAATTTGAAAATTTCGGCTATATGTTCGGGTTTAGGTTTAAAATCTTTTATCGTTTGAAGTTTTTTATTTAAATACGCGTTTACTTCAACCATTATCCAATTGCTTATTTTTTTAGGTTGTTTTGGATAAGATTTAACCGCAGCCTCGTAATAATCGGCAAGCTCTGGCTCTTCGGTTAAAACGATTATATCTTGGTCTGGCAAATCATAATCTTTTTTTAATCTATCTCTTTTTTTCTGCGGAAGTTCTGGCAATTCTTTTCTTGCGCTTTCAATTTCTTCTTCTTTAAGAATTAAAACGGGAATATCTGGGTCTGGAAAATATCTATAATCCGCGGCGCCTTCTTTTGAACGCATGCCTTTAGTGTTATTTTCTTTTGCATCATAAAGTCTCGTCTCTTGTAAAATTTTCTCTCCGTTATTTAAAGCTTTTATCTGTCTTTTAATTTCATAATCTATTGCAAGGCGGACATTTCTAAAACTATTCATATTTTTTACTTCTGTTTTAACGCCCAACTCTTTGCTTCCTTTCGGTCTTATAGAAACATTAGCATCGCAACGAAGAGAGCCTTCTTCCATATTGCAATCCGAAACATTTATATATTTAAGAATCTTTTTTAATTCGGTTAAATATTGATAGGCTTCTTCTCCCGTAGAAATATCGGGTTCGCTTACGCATTCTATCAAACAACAGCCCGCTCGATTCAAATCGACATAACTTAAAGGTCTGCCCGTATCGTCATGAACTAATTTTCCCGCGTCTTCTTCCATATGAATTCTATTTATTCTAACGCTTTTATTATACGAAGAACCGTCCTCATTTAAAACGGTTATATCAATATGTCCTTCTTTACAAATTGGCTCGTCCATTTGAGTGATTTGATAATACGAAGGCAAATCGGGATAAAAATAATGCTTTCTTGCAAATCGACTTACTTTTTGAATAGCGCAATTTGTGGCAATTCCCGCCTTTATAGTTTTATGAACCATTTCTTTATTGACAATCGGCAAAGTTCCGGGATGCGCTTGACATCTTGGGCAAGTTAAAGTATTTGCAGGCGCTCCGAAAGTATTTGGGCATGAACAAAAAGCCTTTGTTTTTGTATTAAGTTGAACATGCACTTCTAATCCTATAACCGCTTCATATTCCATATTAATATCCTAATTAAAATTTATTTTTATATATTTTATATCTTTTAAAATATATTTTCAAGTTTTATGTTATAATTAAATTATTATGAATTTATAATACATTGATATTAATTTTAACGATTAATATTCCGTATTTTAAATAGTGTTTTATTTTTTAATTTCAATTAAGGATAGAAAATGCGAAAATTTATTTTTATGATTTTTTTACTATGTTTATCTTTTAATCTCTATTCTCAAAATCCTCGCGATTCCGAAGAAGCCTATACGATTTTGTCGGATATTATGAACGGAAAAAATTATAGTTTTGAAAAAGACAAATTAACCTCAAAAATAAATATATTCACTTCTTGGAAAGAAACTTATAAATATATGAGAGATTGTAGATTTAGATTCTATAAAAAGTTCGGTAGAAATTTAACTTTGGAATTTAGATATAGAAGCCCTTATAAAATTTTTGTGAATAATCAAACTCCTATAATATTTTCTTTTGAAAACGGAAACGAAACCGAGTTATACAATATACAAAAAGTGGTTTATAGCCCTTATTTAATGGGAAATGTAGAATATTACGATATTGAAGTTAAATATAGATTTAACGATGACGGCGAATTCGATAATTTTGCTAACGATTCCATAACGAACATAAGATTTAATTTTATTAATTATCTAAACGAAGAGGGTTTTGACGATATATTAATGTCGCCTTCCATAACATCAAATTGGCAAAGTAAATTTTTCGATTTTAGAGAAGGTATCGATAAACTTAGAGAATTGGAAAATTAAATTTTATCTAACTAAAAAATTATGTCATTACGAGCTAAAAAAATTATGTCATTACGAGCTTTCGTAAAAAACTTTGGCAGTCATTAACGACTATAAACGAAGGATTTTATTTCAACTATTTACTTAACAATAAATAAAAGTATAATATATTTTATGAATATTAAAAATAATAAATCGACGAATAAAAATTTAGTGTCTAAAATATGCGCCGTTATATGCATAATTTGCGCGAGCTTTTCTATAGTAGTTATGGTCGCTCTATTGATAAATTCAAAAACGGCAAGAGAGATAACTTCCTTTTCTTTATATTCGAGTTTTTTAATAATATTTTATATAATCAATTCGATATATCATTTTTTTCCGTTTCATTATAAAGCGAAGAAAGTTTTTTTTATTTTGTCGCATGCTTTTTTTATAATGATAATTTGGGGAGTTTATATTCCGCCATGTTTAATCTCGCTCGAAGCGGGCTGGGGATGGAGTTTTTTCGGAATAATCACGGGACTTTGCATATTGGGTATAATTTTAAGAAGCGTTTTCGGTTATAGATGGAGAAATTGGACTGAAACGATTTATTATTTTCTACTCAATTGGATTTGGCTTATAGCTATTCCAAAAATATCTTCGGCGGTAGGAGATTACGGAGCGATACTTTATTTGACGGGATTTTTGCTTTTGAATATATCGATGGTATTTTATAGGCTAGCTATGTATGAAACCAATAAAAGATATACTTTATTTTTACCGCTGTTTTATTCTTTGCTTATAATTTCAAATATTTGCCATGCGATTTTCATGTTTAAATATGTGGCAAATGTTTTTTAAATTGTATTTTATTATTTTATTTTTAAGGAGAGATAAAAGATGATTAACGAAAAATTGATACAATATATAGAAAATACGATTAAAGAAAATTGGGATATTAACGCTTTCGCCGATTACGGAACGGATAGAATAATAAAATATTCCGATGTTGCAAAAAATATATCTATAATGCATACGGTTTTCAAAAGAAGTTCGATTTATAAAGGAGATAAAATAGCTATCTGCGGAGGAAATTCCATTAATTGGGCTTTAAGTTATTTGTCTATAATAAGTTATGGAGCGGTCGTAGTTCCCATATTGATTGATTTTTCTCCAAGCGATATAGCTTCTATAATAAAAGATTCTGGAACGAAATATTTATTCGTAGACAAAAATATAGCGGACAAAATTGACGGAAAAACAATCGACTCTTTGGATATGGTTTTTTCTTTGGACGATTTTTCAATAATTAGCGTAGACAATAATATTTATAAAGAGATTAGAAGAGGAGATAATTTATTTAATATAGAATTAGAAAATTTCAGCAAAGAAAATTTTGCTTTAAATATATTCGACAATGAAACTTTGGCTACGATAATTTATACTTCTGGAACTACGGGATTTAGCAAAGGAGTAATGCTTAATCATAACGCTTTAGCCGCAAATATAAGATTCGCGATAGCAAATATGCCGATAAAACCTAACGATAATATACTTTCTTTTTTGCCGCTCGCTCATGTTTTCGGTTGTTTATTTGATTTTTTATTTCCGTTTTCAAAAGGCGCTTGCATATATATGTTAAACGCTATTCCGAGTCCGAATGTTTTATTAAAAGCTTTTGACGAAATTAGACCAAATTTAATTCTTATGGTGCCTCTCATAATAGAAAAAATTTATTTGAAAAAATTACTTCCCGTTATAAGCAAACCGTTAATTAAAAAATTATTGAAACTTCCGTTAATATCTTCAATACTCAAAAAAAGCATAAGAGAAAAACTTACAAAATCTTTTGGCGGAAAATTCCATGAACTTATAATAGGAGGAAGCGCGTTAAACGAAGAGGTTGAAAAATTTCTTATGGATATAGGATTTAAATTCACGGTTGGATACGGAATGACGGAATGCGCGCCTTTAATAAGTTATGCTCCTTGGAATAAACATGTAGCTCGAAGCTGCGGATGTTTGATAGACACTTTAGAAATTAAAATTGACGCCGAAAAAGAAGGCGAAGTAGGAGAGATAACGGTTAGAGGAGAAAATGTTATGCTCGGATATTATAAAAATCCAAAAGCGACAGCGGAAGTTTTATCGAAAGAAGGATGGCTTAAAACTGGAGATTTGGGAGTTTTGGGAGAGAATAATAGAATATTTATAAGAGGAAGAAGCAAAAATATGATACTTGGCGCAAGCGGACAAAATATTTATCCAGAAGAAATCGAAAGCAAATTGAACGCAATGCCTTATATACTCGAGTCTTTGGTTTTAAGCAGAGAAAATAAAATTCATGCTTTAATATATTTGGACGGAGAAAGAATCAAAGAAGAAAATTTAAACGAAGAAGAAATTAAAAATAGAATCGAAAATAATAGAATTGAAATTAATAAAGTTTTGCCAGAATACGCGAGAATATCGAGCTTTAATATTCAGTCGGAAGAGTTTATAAAAAATCCTTCAAAGAAGATAAAACGGTTTTTGTATAAATAAAGGAGATTATGCCGTATGTCAAAAACTATAAGATTAATTTATCCTCAATGGCAGGGCGGAGTTATCTCTAATTGGATACCCGAGCTTTCAGAAGAAGATTCTTCAAGAGGTTATTATTTGGGCGCTCAATTATTAAATATGTTAGCTTCTAAAAATGCCTCTCAAGAAACTTTTGAAGTTCCAATTTCTATGGATATAAGCAAAAGAGAGATAAAAAACGGAATTATGGATTATGATTTTATTCTTAATCAAAGCACGGAAGCTTTTAAAATACTTGAAAAAAATAATCCAGATAAAATAATCGTATTCGGCGGAGAATGTTCGGTAAGCGTAATTCCTTTTACTTTTCTTAATAAAAAATATAATAACGATATCGCTATAATTTGGATTGACGCTCATCCCGATATTACTCTTCCAAACGATTCTTACGCGGGCTATCATGCAATGGCGGTAGCGGCTTGTATGGGCGAAGGCGATAAAAATATAATGTCCGCTCTTCCAAGCAAAATAGACGCTTCAAAAATTTTATTGGTTGGAATAAGAGATTGGGAAAGAGAAGAGATAAAATTAAGACAACAAAAATACGGAATTAAACATTTGACTCCCGAAGAAGTTTCTAAAAATAGCGACTTAATAATAAAATGGCTTAAAGAATGTGGCGCTTCAAAAGTTTTGATTCATTTCGATTTGGATGTCCTCGAACCGAAGGAATTAATAGCTGCCGTTGGCGTTGTAGAAAACGGAATGAAAATAAAAGAAGTAGTTAGAGTTATAAACGATATTGCGAACGAAAAAGAAATTGTAGGTTTAACTATAGCGGAACATATCCCGAGAGTTGAGATTATGATGAAGAATATTCTTGACGCTCTGCCTTTGATTAAATAATCAAGTAAAAATTATTTTTTAGAATTCGTTAACAATTTTAATAACAATGGGTTACCCCAAAAGGACGCCTGCGGAGGCCCCCTTGTTTCAATAGTTTGGAGAGATATATGAGAGGGGCCGCCCATTGCGTTAACAATTCATGAGAAAGCGCGCAAGGGGTTAAAACCGCCTTGTTATAAGAATTGGATTGCTTCGGCATATCTACGGCAGCCTCGCAATGACGAATTTATGCCCGTCATTACGAGGCTGTTTTATAGCCGAAGTAATCTATTTTATTTGTATTGCTTTATATTAGTTTGCAATGACTATTATTTTTCAATTCGTATAACTATAGATAAAAATCTTTATGTAATTTATAATATATTTTGACAATAAAAAATTAGAGTAAAAAATTATGATTAAAAACTACTTAAAAGAAATTGAAAAATTAAAATCTCCAATATCGAATGAGCATACTTATAGAACGCCTTTAGAAAATGCGCTTAACTCTTTGAAAGTAAAACTTTATCCTAAAAGCGCTATAACTATTCAGCAAGAAACTTCTATTAATATTTCGGACGATAGCGATTTGAAAAAAGTATTTCCCGATTTTACGGTTGTAAACGAGGACGAAAGATTAATCGGGTTTATAGAATGCAAAGATATTGATTTTGATTTACATAAAGCGATTGAAGGAAAAGGAAATTTTAAGATTTATAAAGAACAGCTTTTAAAATATTTGGATATTCATAATAATTTAATTTATACGAATTATATTGATTTTATTCATTTGGTTTTGGAAGAAAATCAAGGGCAGACTAAAACTATAAAAATTAAAAATGAAGTTTGTTTGAATAAAGGAGCGGACGCCGAGAGACTTTTTGAAAATATTTTTGAAGATTTTTTGGGAGCTAAGATTAAAGAGATTGACAGAAAAGATTATTTTTTGAAACTGCTTGCAAGAAGAACTAAAATTTTAAGAGATTTTATAAACGGCGAACTTATAAATAATAATTCGTATTTGAAAAACGATATTAAAGGATTGTTTGAAAATACGATTTTTAACGATTTGAGCGACAAAGATTTTGCGGACGCATTCTCTCAAATAATTTCTTTTTCGCTTTTGTTTTATAGATTAAGCGAAAGAAAAAATGTCGATAAAGATTCTTTTAGAAATATGCCCGAATATATTCCGATTTTTAGAGAATTTTTATCGAAGATAGATATTGAAAATTTTAATTCGCATATTTTATATTCTATAGATTCGATAATAAACGCGGTAAACGCTTACAATAAAAATATGTTTTATAGTCAATTTTCCACATCGACAGAAAAAGAAGACCCTTTTATTTACGCTTACGAATATTTTTTGAAAGAGTTTGACAGCAAAACAAGAAACGCTCGCGGAGTTTTTTATACGCCTATTGAAGCCGTGAGATATATCATAAAATCGATTGACGAAATTTTGAAAGATAAATTAAATATTTCAGATGGCATTTACGGAGAGGAAGTGCATATTTTGGATTTTGCGGCGGGAACGGGAACATTTATGCTTGGGGCGATTGAGCGAGCTTTTGAAAACGCGAAGCAAAACGGAATTGCGGGAGTTTGGGAGAATATAGTTTCGGATTTTATTTTAAAAAGGCTTTACGGTTTCGAGTTTTTAATTGTTCCTTATGTTTTGGCGCATTTTAGAATTCATGAATATTTGAAAGATTTGAATTACGATTATAAGAAAAATGATAGACTTCAATTATATTTGACAAATACGCTTGACAATAGCGCGGGCGGACAAGTAAAAATGTTTCCTCAAATGCAGGCGGAATCGGACAACGCTTATAAAATAAAAAACGAAGAGCCGATTTTGGTTATAATGGGAAATCCGCCTTACAATAATAAATCGGAAGAGATTAATCGCAACAAATGGATAGAGAATTTACTTAAAGATTATAAGGAAAATTTAAACGAGAAAAAAATTAATTTGGATGACGATTATATAAAATTTATTCGGTTCGCCCATTGGAAAATGGAAAAAATTAAAAAGGGAATGATTGGAATAATAGTAAACAATTCTTTTATAAGCGGCGTCACCCATAGAGAAATGAGAAGAAAACTAATGCAAACATTTGACGAAATTTATATTTTGGATTTGCATGGCAATGTGAATAAAGGAGAGAGATGTCCCGATGGTTCTATGGATTTTAATATTTTTAATATAAAGAATGTCGGCGTTTGTATCGCTTTATTTGTAAAAACAGGATTAAAAAATAATAAGAATAAAGGAATTTATTTTAACGAAGTTTTTGGAACGCAAGATTATAAAAGAAAATATTTGATAAACAAATCAGTTAGTAAAATAAAGAAGTGGAAGAAATTAAAAGACGATAAAAAATATCACTTCTTTACGAAGGTTAAGAGCAATAAGAAATATCGGATAGAATTTATAGGATTGAATAAAATTTTTAAAGAAATTAATAACGGAATAGAAACTAAAAGAGATAAATTATTTATAGATTTTAATAAAAATAAATTAACGGAAAGAATGCTTAAAATAAGCAATTTTGATTTTGACGAAAATTTTAAAAACGAATATAAAGCTTATTCAACAGACGGTTATGATTTTTATAATAAAATAAAAACTATAGAATTTAATAAAAATGATATTAAAATAATTCATTATCGTCCTTTCGATTTTAGATATATCTGTTTCAATGAATGGTTGGCAAGAAGAAGAATAAAAATAATGAAACATTTTATAGACAAAGAAAATATAGGTTTAGTATTTACTAGAATAGTTACTTCTAAAAAATTTCATCATGCATTTATTAGCGACAAAATAATAGACCAACATGTCAATAGTGGAAGAGATTATATTGCGCCGCTTTATTTATACGAAGAAAATTCTAAAGGAGAGTTTAAATGGCGACTGCCCGCCTCTGGCGTAGAAAAATCATACAAGCCGAATTGGACAGATTCTTTTAACGAGTTTTTGAAAAATTATATAAACGATAATCCGAAAGAAATTTTGAATTATATTTATGCGATTCTTTATAGTCCGACTTACAGAGAAAATTATAAAGAAGATTTGAAATACGATTATCCGAGAATTCCGTTTACGAAAGATAAAAAGATTTTTGATAGTTTGCAAAAGTTGGGAGAAGAATTGATTGATTTGCATTTATTGAAAAAAGTTCCGCAAAGTAATGCAGGTTATCCGAATAAAGGAGAGCATAAAATCTCTTACTCAAAATATAACGAAGTAGAGAAAAGACTATATATAAACGAAAAACAATATTTTGAAAATGTAAAAAAAGAAGTTTATAATTATTCTATCGGAGGTTATAAGCCGATTGAAAAATATATTAAGGCGAGAGAGATTTTGAATTTGAGCGATATTAAACATTTGATTAAAGTTATAGCTGTGATTGAGAGGACGATTTTATTGCAAGAGGAAATTGACGAGGTTTGGCTTTCTACTGTTTGGTAAAACTTGAAAAATAAAATATTACTGATATACTTAATTAAGAGGTTAAATTATGTCCCCAAGAGAAGAAATACAAAAAGAAGTCGACAATAATTATCAATTCTTCTTAAAAGAAAAAGATAAAATTCCAAATTATTTGCTTGATAAATATGTTTTAATAAGAAAAGAAGAATTTATAGAATATTTTGACAGCGTTGATGATGCAATAAAATATGCAAAAATAAAATACGAAGATAATTTATACTCCGTTCAGAAAGTAAACGATTTGCCGATAAATTTGGGATTTATGGGAAATATAATATTAAATAATCAATAAAATTTAAAGATTAAATATGGGAAGCGTATTTGGAAAAAATATTAAATTAAGTTTATTTGGCGAATCTCACGGCGAGGCTATAGGATGCGTTAT
>CAKVCG010000002.1 GCA_934725525.1 uncultured Brachyspira sp.
GAGAGTAAAAAGCTTAATAATGTTTATTTCTTCGGCAGGCTTGGGGATTATAAATATTATAATATGGATTTGGCGGTAGAGAGAGTTTTAAAATTATTTAAGGAGATATTCAAATGATTTTAATAACAGGCGGAGCGGGGTATATAGGAAGTCATACGGTTTTGAATTTAATTGAAAAAATAATGATATATATAGTAATAAATATTCTTTTGCATTTGATAGAAATACTAAAAGCGCTAATTAATAAATTAAATTATTCACATAGATAGGAAAATAGAATATGGAAAAACAAAATGTTTTAATATCTATAATTATTCCAGTATATAATACGGAAAAATATTTGCCAAAATGTTTGGATAGCGTATTAAATCAAAATAATAAAAATATAGAAATAATAGTAGTTAATGATTGCTCTCCAAATAATTGTAATGAAATAGTTAACGATTATATAAAAAGATATGGCAATATAAAATTAATAGAAAATAAAAATAATTTAGGTCTATATAATACAAGATTGGTAGGAATTAAAGAAGCTAAAGGCAAATATGTAATGCATGTAGACAGCGATGATTATATACTGCCGAATTCTTTAAATGAACTTATAGATATTATAAAAGAATACGATTACGATATAATAGCTTTTAATCATTATATAGAAACTATGGATGGTAAGCTTCATAAATCGGTTATACATAATAGAATTTTAAAAGAAAAGGTTTTATCAAATACTGAAGATATGTATTATGAACTTTTTTTATTTAATTTATCTAATAATATGCATTCTAAAATTATAAAAACTTCTTTATATAATTCAATTGACCTAGTTAATAATAATTTTACTTTTCTTGAGGATTATTTATATATTATTCAATTAATAAATTTTTCTAATAAAATAAAATGTTTGCCAAAAGAATATTACTCTTATTATATGCGAGAAGATAGTTCAACAAAATTTACAAATATGAATTATAAACAAAAAGTAAAAACTTTAGAAGATTTGAAATTTGCAAATGAAAGCGTAATTAGATTTTTAAAAGATAAAAATCTTAATTATTATATTTATTTAATTTATTATAAAGAAAATGAATATTATTATTGGTTATATAACGGTATGATTTCAAATCTAAATTATAACGAGGAAAAAGAAATAAAAGATTTAATTTTAAAAGCGTTTCCTCTGATTAGTCCTAATTTGAAAATATTAGACAGAATAAATAAACCTTCGGATAATAATTATTTTCTTTCTATAATAATTCCCGTGTTTAATACGGAAAAATATTTAAAAAGATGTTTGGATAGCATAGTAAATCAGTCTTTTAAGGATATGGAGATTATTTTAGTTGACGACTGTTCTTCTGGGAATTGTTATGAAATATTTGAAGAATATCAGAAAAATAATAAAAATATTAGATATGTCAAAAATGAAAAAAATTTGGGTAGCGCTTGGAGTAGATTAAACGGTTTAAGTTATGCAAAAGGAGAATATATTCATTTTGTAGACAGCGATGATTGGGTTGTTGACGATTGCTATAGGAAAATATATGAATATTTAGATAATAAATACGATTGTTTACATTTTAATGGAATAATGGCTTATGATGATAAAACCACAAAAAATTTTGGTTGGCATATTTGTGGGAATAAGAAGTTAATCGGAGAAAGAAAAGCTTTTGAAGATATGTTTGTAAGCGATTCAAGAAGAAGAACTTTATGGTGCAGAGTATTTAGAAAAAAATGTTTACTTAAAGCGGCTCAATATATGCCGAAATATCATTTATCGGTTGCGGACGATTGGATTTTAAATTTGTTTGCTTTATTTTTTGTAAAAAAATATAGAAGCGTTTCGGATATATTTTATTACTATTTTCAAGATAATCCTAACGCAATGACGGCGGTTGTTGAAAATAAAAAAGATGTTAAATTTTCGGTTGACAAGTTAGACAATACTTTACGGCAAACTTATGATTCTTATAATGCCGTAGTTCATTTTTTTAAGCAAAATAAAGTATGGGAAAAATATAGAGTTTTATGGCAACTTTATATAACGAGAGATATTCAATATAATTTTCTAAATCCTTATAAGAATTTAGAAAATTATTTACTTGATTTATCAAAGGAAAATAAAGAACAATATATAAACGAAAGCGTTAAATTATTTAAGTATCATAATGTAAGAATATCTTCTTTATTAGAATTTATAAAAGTGAAACTATATGATTCTAATGAAGGAAATATAAACATATTAAGAGATTCAGTTTATCAATATAAAAAAGGGGTTATCAAAAAGATTCTTTGTCGTTTATTTTCCGTTAGTAGAAGTTATGGCATAACCACAATACATATTTTAGGATTTAGTATTCACTTGAAAAAGAAAAACTGTTGACAAATTAATTATAATCTGTTATTATTTATTATATAGGTATAGGATATAATATTTATTTGACAAAATTTTAATTTTTATGTTTTTAAATACGAATATAAAATAGATATTTTTTATATAAAGGATTAATTATTATGGAAGCTAAATATGTTTTTGCTTATGTTTATCAATTATTATTAGATAATAAATTAATAAGTAAAGAAGACCGTAAAGATGCAAAAATAAAAACAAATAAAGTTATTTATTTTGCCGAGTTAATGCATAGAATACTTTTTAAAAAAGAATTAATAACTAATGCAAACTATTATTGTCTTTGCTATGGTCCCGCTATTGATATAAAGCAATTAGATATAGATGAAAAATTAATAAATTTAGATAAAATTAAAAATTACTCAAATCAGCTTTCTGAAGAAGAAAAAGAAGAAATATCTATTTGCGTAAAAGATTTTTTTGCTAAAATGGAAACGGAAGAATTAATTGACATAACACATAAAGATAATAAATATTTTCCATTAGAAGCGTGGAAAGATAATATAAGTAATAATAGGTATGGCGAAGTCCCTTTATCTAATGAAGATTTAGATAAAGACGCTAAAATTCTTCGGGATAGCCTTCTACAAAAATATTTTAAGGATTAACTTTTGAATCAACATGTTTATTTTAAAAATATTTTAAAATTTTTTCAACCAAGATTGTCGAGTTGTGCAAATTTGAAAAAAGAATGCGTCATTAAAGATTATTGTAATGATTGCAATAAAAGTAAATGTATTAGAATTCAAGACGGTTCTAATTATAAAGCTAATATATTATGCGATATAAAATTGCAATGTTATCTTAAATCGAAGAATATTGATAATAACGAATTAAACGAAATTAGAAAAGATTTTTATTTGTATATACTTGATTTTATTAAATAGATTAAGACATTTGGAAAGTATCATTCATCAAACAAATAATAGGACTATAAAAAGAAATATATGGGATTTTATTTTTTCAATATCGTAGGTATGGGAAGTATAGGATAATTACTATTTTTAGAATTAATATAACTTTGAAAAGGAAGTAGTAATTTCAAAGTTTTAACTTAATAAATAATATTAAAAAACTGTTATTTATTTATTTCTTTAACTTCTATATCGCTTAAATTTAGAAACGGATGCATCATTAACATGTTTATAATTAATATCATTATTTCCATATAAAATAATTGAGTCTAAATTCACTATATCATTATATACTCACTAAACTATTTTTTAGATTTAATATTTTTAATCAATAAATTTACATATTCATTTAATTCTTCTTTTTTTATCTAAAAACTCATTTTCATCTGGCAAAATATCCATTTTAATTATTTTATTCGTATTAACAGACTCGCTTTTTTCTTTTCCAGAATCGTAATCTCTAATAATTATAATTTTTTTATTATCTCCAATCAAAAATGCCCTTTTTATATCTATTTTATTTAATAAAAATGAGATTAAATCATCTACTTTAATTTCATTTATTAACCATGACTGCCGTTTTTCTACTTCATAACAATAACATACAAAAAATTTGCCTTTGTTATTTTTTTAATATAGAATATGAAAAAATCATATTCTAATAATACCTTATCTAAATATAGGTTGCCATAAATATATACATTGTCAAAATAAGGTTTATTATTCATTTTTTACAACCTCAAAATATTTTATTGGTTTTGCGTTCTCGTATATCCAAAAATCTACATGCGAACCGCTCTTTTTTATATCTTTAGCTCTTAATGTAATTCCGCATTCAATATTAGTTTTACCTTTTGATAAAATAAAAGAATTAGAATTAATGCTTATTTGTATTTCTTCAAATTCTAATTTATCAAAATATTCAATTTTATCAATATCAGTAAATGCCTCTAAACATTTTAATATGGTAGTTTTACCAAAACCATTAGGTCCAGTTATTATGGTAATCCCACTTTTTTTAGTTTAAATTTGTAATTAAATTTACCAAATAACTTTTTAACTTCAAATGACAACATTATTTTTCCTTAAATAATTTTAACTATAATATAATATCATTTTATAAAATAAATGTAAACATTATAAATAGTATTTTTAGAAAATTATAAAATATATACCAATAAAATCTATTATAACAAACTCTTATCATAGAATATATTGTGCTACTTTGATAAAAATAAAAGTCATAACTATGAGAATATTGCATTCTAATAAGTTCAATTATTTTAAATATACGCCACAAAAATATTCTAGCGACATAATTAATGCTATAAACGAAGCTAAAATATACGAATATGCATTAGACGAAAGTATTGATTTAACGCTTAATTATTTTAATTAAATAAAAAATTATTTGAAAAAACGCAAAATAATTTATATAATATTAATTATGATTTAAGTGAAAAATATTATAACCATTTTAAAGTTTTTCTATTTCTTCAATAGACAAGCCTGTATTTTCGCTAATAAATTTTATGTCTAAACCTGATTTTTTTAGATTTTTGGCTATTGAAATTGCTTTATTTTTTTCGCCTTCGAGTTTCCCTTCTTTTCGTTCTCTCGATAGCATCATTTTTTGTCCTATCAAAAAAGCATCTCTGGCGGCGTAAGCTCGCATTAATTTATCGTCCGAAGTAAATCGTTTGTATTCTTCTATTGCTTTTGTCATAATCGGGTTTGCCTCCTTTAATTCTTTTTCTATATCTTTTAAATTTTTGCTTGTGAAAAATTTCATCCAAGTTAATAACTTATTCTTTTTTAATTCCTCAATAGTCGATTTTTCTAATATATCAATAAATCTTTGAACTTCAATTAAATGCATTTGAATATAATCTAAACTAATATTTTGGTCTTCCGTGTCAATCAATTTAAAACAGCGGTGAGGTTTGCCTTCGTCTCCAAAATTTAAATTAAAATCAAGTAAATTAATGCTTATAATTTTTTGAACCTCTTGATAATCTTCTCCTTCATGCAATTCGTTTACTATATTTTTTGAAATATAATAAAAAATTCTGTCTACAAAATTCATATTTCCGCATAATTGAAATTCAATTATAACGGTTTTATTATCTTTAGTTTTTGCTTTAACATCTATTATTGACTCTTTCAACTCGATATTTTCCGAAAGATTGAAAGGGTCGATTATTTCCAAATCTTTAACTTCTTCAAAATTGAAATCGTTTAAAGTTGCGTTGACTAAATTCTCGAGCAAATCTTCGTTTCCATTTTTTCCGAGTAGGTATCGCGCAAATAAGTCGCTCAATGTTTTTACTTCAATATTATCTTTATTATCTTTCATAAATATATTATAACAAAAAATTACTTATTTGTCAAAGTATAATTGGATTATTTATAATAATAAAAAATTATTTGAAAGAAAATCAATGTAATTTATATAATATTAATTATGATTTAACTTAAAAATATTATAATGATTTTTAAGTTTGTGAGTCGTTTAGTAATTATATTGAAGCTGTAGATAATGATATTAATAATAAGTTGGAAGGCGTATAAGGAATTGAACGATAAATATAATAAATTATAAAATATATATAAAGAATTATAGGAATAAATTTAATTCTAATTAATAAATTGAAATATAATACTAAATCTTTATAATAGAAATGAATTTATAAATATTATTTTTATAATTAAAATCAATCTTCAACCAAACTATTTTCAGAATTATTTAAACTCTCTTCTCCAGTATCAACTTCAGAATTTTCATAAATTGAATTCTCATTATTAGAATTTTTACTTTCAACGCTTGAGCCTGCATCTTTTCCATCAATAAGATTATTCACATCTTCCGCTTTTATGCTCAAATCCATTCTTCTTATCACCATTCTTGCGGTTTTCAAATCTACCCTATTTCCAGCAGAGTCGAATAAAGTTATTTCCTTATCTCCGTTTACATACTGCTTCATTTCGATAATATAGCCTTCAAAATCGACAGCTCTTAATGTTTTATTTTTTCCATCGTTTTCTATATCTATTATCGTTCCATCCGATTTGGTTTCGTTTATTACGCTTTTTCCGTTTATATAATTTTTATGCACAGAATATCCTCCCTCGCTATAAATATTAACCGATTCGGTGTTTCCAAAAATATCTTTAGTGATAGTTGAAGTAGAACCGTCCGCATTAACCGTCTCAATAACGCTACTTGAATCTGCGTGGACCGTTTCCTTTATATAACTCGAATCTTTATTTAAAGTAGTCGTTTCTTTAGAGCCGTCCGCTTTTATAATTCTCGTTATCAAAGTTCCGTTAGGCATTTTTATTTCGCTTATAGTCTCTTCGGATATTGTGTCGGTTATTAAAGTTCCGTCCACTTTTTTTGTTATCACGGTAAAAGAACCGTCGTCGTTATAAGTTTTAGTTATTACGCTTCCATCGTCCGCTTTAACATTATAAGATAAAGTGCCTTCTCCAGTATTTTGCGAATTCCTCTCTTCCACTCTGCCATCGGGATAAACTATTTTCAAAGCGCTTATTCCTTCGCTGTCGACTACCGTAGTTCCTATGCTTCCGTCAATATAATTTGCGACAATTTTATAACTTCCATCGGGGTTTTCGGTTTTAACGATTAAAGAACCGTCAGGCTTTTTTATTTCCGTAATAATATTATTGTCTTCGGATTTTCTATTTATAAAAGAACCGTCCGCGTATAAAATATATTCGTAAATGTCTCCGTCCGCCGTTTTTATATTGACGGATTTTGAATTGTCGGCAAAATAACTTTCCGTTTTTTTATCGCCGTTTTGAAATAAAATCTCTATCTCTCGTTTCCCGTAATCGTATAAAGTGTCGGAAATCTCATAATCGTTGGAATACATTTTTATTTTTTCAATTTTTCCTTTTTCGTAAACTATTCTAACTCCGTCCTCAAATAAAATTTCTTTCGTATAATCGAAATTAGGATAAATATTTTCAGTTGTAACGCTTCCATCGTTATTCGTAATTATTCTATAATTATTAGTGAAAGGAATAAATTTAATCGAATTGTCGTTTGTTCTAATCAAAGAAATAACTTTATCCAAAGAATCTTTTTGATAATAATCGTCTCCTATATTCTTCAAAAATATTTCGTAAGATATCGCCGCGTTAGTGAAATCTCCCAAAGCCAGATAAGTATGCCCCATATTAAGATAAGCGCTATAATATAAAGCGGATGTATTATAAGAATTAAACGAAACGATTATATTTGTAAAAGTCAAATTAGTTCCGTCTAAAACAAAATCCGTAATAGTCGTAATATTTGTAGTGTCTCCTATAACCGCCAAATTAAAATTAGTATTGTCTTCAAATATTGTCGTTTTATTTGTAAAAGAATATTCGTTCGTATATGTATTGGTAATAACGACATTCATAAATAAAGGAAATTTTGTAAAATAATTATAAAGAGAATTTTTTTCGTTTGTAAAAGTAAAATCGTTATTAAAATTTTCGCCTATATTTTCTTCCAAATTCCCAATAAAAATGGTATTTGTAACCGCATTTTGCGAAATCGTATAATCGGTTAAAATCTCTTCGTTTATATTCGGCAAGTAAAGAGAATATAATCTTTCAGTCGAACGATTATACCAAATCAAAGCCTCGTTATAATTCTTTAATTGATAAAAAGAATTGGCGATATTATTGCAATAAGAATAAGAATCGTTTATATCGAAAGCGAGTTTATAATATTCTATAGCGTTTTGATATTGCTTATCTTGAAAATAGCAAGCGCCGATATAATAATAAAGCATGTCGTTTGTAGATAACGGTCTTTTTTTCAAATATAAAAGAAAAGCCTCGCGAGACAGATTATATTTCTTTTGAAAGAATAATTTTTCCGCATTAAAAAATTCTCTATCTAAATTCATATTATTATTTCTATCGTTGTTTTGGGTTGATTTTTGGGCGAATAATAAGTTAAAAATAAAAAAATTAGATATAATAAAAACTATAATAACTTTCTTCATAATAAAATCCTAATCGTATTTAAAAATATATTTAAATATTTAAAACTATTAATTTTTTACATAGTCAAAATAATTATTAAAGAGAGAAAATAATATATACTCGCTGTATCCTCTTACTTTCTTTTCTTTATCCAAAACATCGTTTAAGAATTTAAAAGTTTTAGTATTCGGGTTTTCTATATAATATATTCTTTCTTTATTTAGTAAATTAGGATTTTTTTTAAGCGCTCTTACAAGCGATATTTCTTTTAATTTATTTTTTTTATCTTCTCTACTGTTATAATAAGAAAATAGCCTTTTCGACAAATCCTCGAATATAATCTTATTATAAGTAATCGCCCTTATAACATCCGTGTCCATTTCTATATCTTTATTATTTAGCTCGCCGTTAAATAAAGCTATCGACACTACAGATTTTATATCGAGAATAGTCGCTTTTTCTTCCTTTATCTTGATTTTCTTACTCTGCATAAAATTAAATATAAGCCTTTACAATATTTATATAATATATCGACAATACTAATATTTTGATTAGACATTTTGATTGGAATAAAAACCTTATTATAAGCCACATTGTTATTATAAAAGTTAACGAATTTAAGTAATAGGCGACTGAAAAGAACAAACGTAATGTAAAGTTGAAAAACGGAATAAATTATATATAATATAATAAATTACTTTAGAGATTTTTATGTTGGAAAATTCGTATAATATAAAAATAAAATCAAAAATCGCAAAATCATCGCTCAAAATGTCGGTAGTAACGGCAACAAGCAGAATATTCGGACTCGTTCGAGACCAAATACAGGCGACTTTGCTCGGAACTACGTTCATAGCGGACGCTTTTGCGATTGGTTTTATTCTTCCAAATTTATTAAGGAGACTTTTTGCCGAAGGAAATATGGTTGCGAGTTTCATTCCCGTATTTACCGAACTTGAAAAAGAAAAAGGCGAAAAAGAATCAAAAAAATTTTTCAGAGCGATTTTCACTCTTTTAACCTTAATATTAATTCTAATCGTTTTAATCGGAATAATAATCTCTCCCCTACTCGTCAAACTTTTATACAAATCTGCAAATAAAGAGACTCTCGATTTGGCTACAAATCTGTCAAGAATAATGTTTCCCTATCTTTTATTTATTTCTTTGGCGGCTTTGATGCAAGGAATATTGAATATAAGAGGATATTATTCTATTTCTGCGGCAAGCCCGATTTTGCTAAATATAGTAATAATTTCAACGGCTTTAATTTTTTATTTCTTTTTTCCAAATGTTTTTGAAAACATGTCTTATGTTTTTAGTATTGCCGTTTTAATCGGAGGATTCGTTCAATTTCTTTATCAAATGCCTTTCGTTAAAAAATTAGGGTTTACTTTCAAACCTTATTTTAATTTTAGAGATATTTATGTTATAAAAATGATAAAACTCTTTGCGCCAGGGATTTTCGGAGCGAGCGTTTATCAAATCAATTTGCTCGTTTCCACCGCGTTTGCGGGAGCTATTGGAGAAGGAAGAGTTTCGGCAGTTACTTTTGCAAACAGAATTCATGAATTCGTTTTGGGAGTTTTTGCCGTAAGTATCGCAACCGTTATGCTTCCGACTTTAAGCAAATTATTAGTCGATGGGAAAAAAGAAGAAGCGAAAGAGACTTTAGGCTATTCTTTAAGATTAGTCGCTTTGATAACAGTTCCCGCAACTTTCGGTTTTATTATTTTAGGAAAAGAAATCGTGGAAACAATTTTTCAATACGGAGCTTTTTCTTCAAATTCGACTTTTTTGGTTTCAAGCGCTTTAAGATATTTGTCTTTGTCTTTATTTTTTGTGGCAAGTTATAGAATAGTCGTTCAATCGTTTTACGCTATGAAAGATATGAAAACTCCAGTTTATACCGCTTTTTTTTCTTTTATAATAAACGCTTTAAGCAATTATTTATGCGTTTATATTTTTAGTTTTGATATAATAGGAATTTCAATTTCAAGCGTTTCGGCAAATATAATCTCTTTTTGCATATTGTATATTTTATTAATGAAAAAAATGAAAACAAAAACTATAATAAACAAAAAAATTGGAATCTTCAAGACTTTTTTATCGAGTCTTTTAATGGGAATGTTAGTTTTCTCTCTAAAATATTATTTTCTTCCCGCATCGCAATATTCAAAAATTATTTTTATATTAAAAGTTTTTGTTATAATATTTATCGGAATGATTATTTACTGCGCCTCAAATATAATTTTTAAGAACGAAGATTTTTTATCCTTTGTCAATATTTTTAAGAAAAAGATTATAAAGAAAAAATTATAACATATAGTCCGACCATATATCATAATTATTCTATAGAAATTAAACAAAAGGATGAAAATAACTACTCAATTTATTATTTGTAGAAGAAGCGTTCGTCCAATTGTCAAGTATGACGCCAGCAGTATTTCAAACCAATCTTAAAATTTTATAAATTGAAAGTATATAATAGGAATACAGAGAGCAAAAAAGTCTAATTACAAAATGCTTTTATGAGGCTTCCTCAACTCTGGCTCGTCGTTACTTGGAATAACCTTTTTTAATTCGCTATATAATCTCTTCTCTTCTGAAGACAATTTTTTATTAACATCGATATTGACGATTACAAGCAAATCGCCTCTAACTCCTCTATTTAAGTTTGTAGCTCCGCCGCCTTTTAATTTAAAAACCTGTCCGCTATTCGTTCCCGCTGGAATTTTTATTTTTACTTTTTTCTTATCCAAAGTTTCTATAAGTATATCTGCTCCTAAAGTCGCTTGAACTATATTAATTCCTACTTCGGTTATCAAATCGATTCCGTCTCTTATAAAATATTTATGAGGCAAAACATTAATATATAAATATAAATCGCCGGGAATTCCGCCCGCAACCGCTTCGCCTTCCTTTGAAACTCTAAGTTGAGTATTATCGTCTATGCCTTTTGGAATATTAACCGAAATAGTTTTAGGTTTTTTAATCGTTCCCGTTCCTCTGCAATTTTTACAAGCCGTTGTCACTATCGAACCGCTTCCATGACATCTACTGCAAGTTCTTCTAACGCTAAAAAATCCTTGCGAACTTCTTATCTCTCCGCTTCCGCCACAAGTCGGGCAAGTTGTGGTTTTTGTTCCCGGTTCCGCTCCGCTTCCATGACAAACATCGCAGACATCGTTTTTATCGAGTTTTATTTCCATCTTCTTTCCAAATACAGCGTCCTCCAAAGAAAGATTAATATCGTATCTTATATCGTTTCCTCTTCTCTGTCTTGTCGAACTTCTGCCTCCAAAACCTCCACCGAAAAACGAACTAAATATATCGTCTAAATCTCCGAATCCGCCTCCTCCGAACATCGAAGAAAAATCGAAACCGCCTCTTCCGTAAGCGTCCGCAAAATCGCTATGAACTCCTTGAAATCCGAATTTATCGTATTGAGAGCGTTTTTTTTCGTCCGATAATATTTCGTAAGCTTCCGTAGCCTCTTTAAATTTCTCTTCCGCTTCTTTATTGTTAGGGTTTCTGTCTGGATGATACTGCATCGCCAATTTTCTATATGCTTTTTTTATTTCGTCCGCGCTTGCAGTCTTTGAAACTCCCAAAACTTCGTAATAATCTCTTTTATCAGCCATTTATAAATATCCTTCTTAACTTATTAAAAAATAAAATATAATTATACTTAAACATTTCAAAATATTTCAAACTTCTTCAAAAAACATGAAACTATTTACAAACATCAATACTCCCGCCGCAATCCAAACCGATTTTGTTCCAAATTTATTCGTAAACAAAGAGCCTAAATAAGCGCCAAAAGTAAACGATAAAATAACGGTCAAATAAATAAGTCCGTTTTTTCCGCTTTTAATATTCTCTTCTTTTTTATTTTTATTCTTACTAAAAAAATAATTAAATAAATGCTCCGAAGCCGAGCGTAAATTTCCCGTGCACATTGTGGAAACATAAGAAAGCCCTTCTACTTTATTGAAAGTGGTCATATGAACCGCCGATATAAAAGAAATAGAACTAACCATTAAGGCGTTTGGAAAATTTTTTGAAAATAACCCGACCATAAAAAATATAATCGTATTGATTAATAAAATAATATATCCCCATTCCATTATATGTTTTCCGTTTGTAATTTTTTTTATAAATTGAGCGAACCAAATTCCGCATATAAAAGACAATATTGGAAATAGATAATCGATAACTCCGTAGAAATTTCCTTTCGCCAAATTCATCGCAAGAAATATAATATTTCCAGTTTGAGCGTATGCAAAAATTCCGTCTTTCGTTATATAAGTGTAAGCGTCCACATAACCGCAAACCATAGAAAGCGTCGAAGCTATATATATAGTTTCCAAAGTATGAATTTCTTTCTTCTTTTTTAGAAAAGATAAAATATTTTTTTTCGATTTGCTTTTTTTTGAAATATTCTTTTTTAATAATTTATTAATCAAAATCAAAACCTTTATAATTGATTTGTATAATTATATATCAAAGAACAATATAATCAAATAGGCGGCTAAAATATTTCGTTTTTATTTTTATTTTCAACTTTAATATTCTAACCGCCAAATGACTTTATATTCAACTTTTACTTTTTATCATTATCGTCCACAACTTCGTAATCGGCATCGACAACGGAGTCATCTTTTCTTCCCGTATCTTCGTTATTCGTTTCGTTTGCCTGACTTTGCTGTTGAGCCTGCTGTCCGCCCGCTTGTTGTCCCTGTTTATAAAGAGTTTCGGACGCTTTACTCCAAGTAGCTTGAAGCTCTTCCGTAGCTCTTTTTATATTATCAGTATTATTCGAATCTATCGCAGATTTCAACGCGGACACTTTAGATTCTATTTCGGATTTATCGGAAGGCTGCAATTTATCTCCTGACTCTTTCAATAATTTTTCCGTTTGATAAATCATATGGTCAGCATTATTTTTAGCCTCGACTTCTTCTTTTTTCTTTTTATCCTCTTCGGCATGTTTTTCGGCGTCTTGCACCATTCTGTTAATTTCTTCCTCGCTTAATCCGCTCGAAGATTCAATTCTTATTTTTTGCTCTTTCCCCGTTCCCAAATCTTTAGCCGATACATGCACTATTCCGTTTGCGTCAATATCGAAAGAAACATCTATTTGAGGAACTCCTCGAGGCGCTGGCGGTATTCCCACCAAATCGAACCTGCCAAGCTCTCTATTATCGTTAGCCATTTTTCTTTCGCCTTGTAAAACTCTTATAGTTACCGAAGGCTGATTATCCGCCGCCGTTGAAAATACTTGATTCTTTTTCGTAGGAATTGTCGTATTTCTATTTATAAGAACCGTCATTACGCTTCCTTCCGTTTCGATTCCCAAAGAAAGAGGAGTCACATCCAAAAGAAGAACATCTTTAACATCGCCTTTTATTATTCCTCCTTGAACCGCCGCTCCCATTGCAACCGCTTCGTCTGGATTTACGCTTTTATTCGACTCTTTATTAAAGATATTTTTAACGGTTTCTTGGACTAAAGGAATTCTCGTAGAACCTCCAACCAATATAACCTCGTTTATATCGTTTAAAGTAAGTCCCGCGTCTTTCATCGCTTTTTCGCAAGGAATTCTCGTTTTTTCAACCAAATCTCTTATCAATTCTTCAAATTTAGACCTTGACAAAGAAACATTCAAATGTTTAGGTCCCGAAGCGTCCGCAGTCAAATAAGGCAAATTAATATCGGTTTGTAGCGAGCTTGAAAGTTCTTTTTTCGCTTTTTCTGCAGCTTCTTTTAATCTTTGCAAAGCCATTTTATCGTTATTCAAATCTATGCCTTGTTCTTTCTTGAATTCGCTTATAAGCCAATCGATTACCGCATGGTCGAAATCGTCTCCTCCCAAATGCGTGTCTCCGTTAGTGCTTTTTACTTCAAACACTCCATCCGCTAATTCCAAAATGGATATATCGAAAGTTCCGCCTCCCAAATCGTAAACGGCTATTTTTTCGTCTTTCTTTTTCTCCATTCCGTAAGCCAAAGCCGCTGCCGTAGGTTCGTTTATTATTCTCAAAACATTAAGCCCCGCGATTCTACCCGCGTCTTTTGTCGATTGTCTCTGACTATCGTTAAAGTAAGCTGGCACGGTAATAATAGCGTCCGTTACTGTTTCTCCCAAATATTCTTCCGCCGTTTGTTTCATTTTTTGAAGTATTCTAGCGCTTATCTCTTGAGGAGTAAAATTGCCTTCCAAAGTTTTTATTTTTACTTTTCCATCTTCTTCCAAAACGGTATAAGGCATTCTCGAACGCTCTTCGGTTACTTCGTTATAAGTGTTTCCCATAAATCTCTTTATTGAAAAAATCGTATTTTCTGGGTTCGTTACCATTTGGTTTTTAGCGGGTTGTCCAACCAAAATCTCGCCTTTATTCGTAAAAGCGACTATCGAAGGAGTAGTTCTATTTCCTTCGCTATTCGTTATAACTACAGGTTTTCCGCCTTCCATTACGGATACGCATGAATTTGTAGTTCCTAAATCTATTCCTATTATTTTACTCATTGTATTATCTCCTTAATTAATAAAATTTTTTAATTAAATATATTTGCATTCTTTTAATCTTTAGTCAGAACGCTTACAATATATTCTGTGTGACCGTTTCCTAAATGAGAAGTATTAAGGTCGACATTTATTACTTCCCTATTTTCAATATGCTTATTAATTTTATCCGTTAAATCTTGTAAAACGGTATTAATATGCTGTCTGTCTGCAGCTTTCGGCTCGTAATAAGCCCTAAAAAGTTGAATATGCGCCATAAAATCTCCTGTTTTTAATTTTTTATTTTTATTTATTTATTTTAATTTTTTACAATTTTAATTTTATTCTTTAGCTTTAGGTCTTCCGACTATAACTTTAGCCGTTCTCAAAAGCTCATCGTTTAATTTATATCCTTTAGCATAAACTTCTACAATTTTTTCATGCTCGCAATCGGGGACTTCAATCACAGTCAAAGCCTCATGAAGATTAGGATTAAATTCTTCTCCCAAACATTCTATTTCCTCGACTCCGTTATCATGAATAAAATCTATAAACTGTTTATGTATCAATTCTATTCCTTTATAATATTCGCTATTTTGTATATCGTTATTATTTTCTCCCGCTTTTATAGCTCGCTCAAAATTATCCATAAAATTCAAAAGAGATAATAATAAATCTTTATTCGCTCGCTTTATCGTATCGATTTTTTCTTTTGCCGCTCGCTTTCTAATATTTTCCATTTCCGCCACAGCTCGCATATACTTATCTTTCAAATCGACATTTTGATTTTCCAATTCCTCGATTTTTTTATTCAATTCGTTTTCTTCGTTTTTATTATTATCTTCGTTTGCATTTTCTTTATTTTCTTTATCGTTTTTCAATTCTTCTTCGGTTTCAATATTTTTATATTTTTCAATAGCCTCGTTTATTTCTTCGCTATTTTCGATTTTCGATTCTTCCATTTAATCGCGTATCTCCTTTCAATTAATTTTATTTATATTTACTTTTTAATTTTTTCAAATCCTTACGCTATATTAATATGCAAAAAATATGCCAATTATTATTAATAAATTTTAATAAAAAAGCGGGATTTTTAACGAATTCTATAAAAATTATAATGAATCTTAAAATTTAGTAAACATAATAAATATAAATGGTATTATTATTAAACTTTAAAATATATGCATTTTGTATTATTTTAATACATAGCCTTTAACTATGATTAAAACTTGATATTATCTGGTCTATTTCTAAAGATAGATGAGAGTTAGATTTCAATTCTTCTCTGATTTTATCTCTTCCATGAATAACAGAAGCATGGTCTCGATTGAAATCCAAACCTATTTCGGTGACGGATTTTTTGGAATATTCGCATGCCAAATACATCGCGACATGCCTTGCCTTCGATACAAATTTAGTTCTGTCTTTGCTGTCAAGCATGGAAATTTCTATTCCGTAATAATCGGAAACTCTTTTCTTAATTTCTCTTATAGTCGCATTTTGCAATTTTGGTTTGCTCGTAAAATAATCTTTAAAAATATTCATCTCTTCGCATTGACTGATACTAGGAGTTATTTTCATTATATCTCTAACCGACAAATAGCTTATTATAGCTCCTTCGATTTTTCTCACATCGGTCGTAATATTTTCCGCCATATATTTCATTATCTCTTCGTCAATGGAAGTGTTCAAATCTTTAACTTTTCTATCAATAATCGCAAGTCTCGTCTCGTATTGCGGAGGCTCTATCGATAAAATCAAACTTTGTTCAAATCTGTTTTTTAATCTCGCTTCAATATTTCTCAATTCTTTCGGAGGTTTATCGCTTACGAATACCATTTGTTTTCCTACGTTATATAAAACCTGAAAAATTTCAAAAAGTTCTTTTGAAGTTTCTTGAGCGCTTTCAAGAAGTTGCAAATCGTCAAGTAAAAACATATCGAGAGATTTATACTTTCTTTTGAAAATATCGGGCTTTTTAATTTGAAGTCCATGAATAAATTCATCTCTAAAAACATTTCCTTCCACATAAAGAACTTTAGCGTTTTTGTTTATTTCCAAATAATTATTTCCTATCGCTTGAAGTATATGAGTTTTCCCTATCCCCACGCTTCCGTAAATATATAGCGGATTATATTCAGTTCCAGCTTTTGACGAAACCAATTTTGCGGCTTCAAAAACATATCTATTATTATTGCCTTGAATAAAATTATCGAAACGAAATTTATTTTTTAAATTTGTCAAATTAGTTTTCTCAATTTTTTTTTCGGAGTTAATATTATTAATCGTCATTTCTTTTATATCTTCTTTAATTTCTTTTTTTAAATTATTTTCTTTAATAAAATCGGCGTCCACAATAATTTTTATATCTATATCTTTTTCACATTTATATTTAAAAAAATCCTCTATTCTTTTAAGAAAATCTTTTTTAATATAAGTGGCTGCAAAATCGCCCGAGCAAACTATAGTCGGATTATTATTTTCGTCTATTATAAAAGCGGAACTTTCAAGCAAAGTAATAGCGTTATATTCTTCTTTTTTTTCTAAAATTTCTAAAAATTCATTCCAATAATTTTTAAGTTTTTCCATTTTTAAAATAATCCAACATTATTTAATGTGTTTAATAATTTATATCTATTAAAAAATATGATTCTAATTATATAGTTAAAAATCTAAAATATCAAGGAATGCCTTATTAGGAACATGATAATATAAAATAACTTTTAATAAAGATTTTCAGGATTAAGACATTTCAAACTATCGACTACAAAAATTCCGTTTTTCCTTATCAATATGTCGTCAAAATAAATTTCGCCTCCGCCGTAATTTTCCGTCTGAATGCAAACCAAATCCCAATGAATAATAGATTTATTTCCGTTAGGCGCTTCGTCATAACAAGAGCCCGGCGTAAAATGAAAGCTTCCCATTATTTTTTCGTCAAATAAAATATCTTTCATAGGTTTTGTTATATAAGGATTAACTCCCAAAGAAAACTCGCCTATATATCTTGCGCCTTCGTCCGTATCCAAAATTTCGTTTATTCTTTTTGTGTCGTTTGCCGTAGCTTTTATAATTTTTCCATTTTTAAATTCAAATTTTATATTCTCGTAAGTAAATCCATCGTTGTATAAAGAAGGAGCGTTATAAGATAAAATTCCATTAACCGATTCTCTAACGGGAGCGGTAAAAACTTCGCCATCAGGAATATTCATTTCTCCCGCGCATTTAATAGCTTTAATATTTTTTATTGAAAAAGTTAAATCTGTTCCATCGCCGATTATTTTTACTTTATCCGTTTTATCCATAAACTCTACTAAATTATCCATCGCTTTTGACATTTTAGAATAATCCAAATTGCATACTTTAAAATAAAAATCTTCAAATTCATCGCTGCTCATTGAAGCCTGCTGAGCCATAGAAGGAGTCGGATAATTAAGTATAACCCATTTTGTATTTTTCACTCTCTCATGCATATGAACGGGATTAGAATAAAATTTTTCGTATATTTGATTATTCTCTCTTCTAACCGAAGAATTTTCCGCATTATTTGAGCCTCCCCATATTCCTATATAAGCGTCCATTTTTCGCATAAGCGCCAAATCGGATTCCGCCCATAATTTTATCTGCTCTTCATTGCATTCTTTAAGTAATTCTCTCATTATTTGCGGATTATGATTCCATACGAAAGGATTTCCTCCGACTTTATAGACTTCTTTTATCAAAGCTTTAACCAAATTATGCTCTTCGCTCTCTCCATAAACTTTTATTAAAACATTTTCATTTTTATTAACTTTGCAGGAATAGTTAACCAAACTTTCCGCTAATTTATTTATTCTTGGGTCTTGCATTTTTACTTCCTTATTTTAAAAATTTACTTTATTTTATAAAATATAAAAATTATTTATTAATTTCGTAAATATTGTCGTATTCAATATCGTTTTCTTTTAATATTTTTATCGACTTTTCTCTTAATTCAATTTCCGATTGCCAAGTCAAACCGCAGCCCGCAGATATTTCGCTTGGAATAGAAATTATTTTTCCTAAAATATTATTTTCTTTAAATACTTTTTCGGCTCTCAAAACATCGGTAGTGGTATTAAAAGTTATTATAAGTCTTTTTTCATTTTTTTCTATCATATAAAATCTTTTAAGTCCTTTATTTATTATTTTTATCAAATCCTATAATAGCCGCTCCAATAGCTCCGGCGTATTGCCCTCTATCGTCAGTTATCACTTTACCGCAAAGCGATTTTTCTAAAGCTTTCACCAAATACGGAAATACGCATAAACCTCCCGTAAGAAAATAATTATCGTCTTTAAACTTTCCGCATAACGAAGCGACTTTATTTGCAACAGACGACACTATGGCGAAAGCGATTTCTTCTTTTTTCTTTCCTGAAGATTTAAGGCTTATAACTTCCGTCTCCGCGAATACCGTGCAAGTAGAACTTATACTTATATCGGTTGATTCGCATTTTTCAGCCTCTTTAATCAAATCGTTTATCGAGCAGCCGAGAGAGTTAGCCATCAATTCTATAAATCTTCCCGTTCCCGCCGAGCATTTATCGTTCATAATAAAATTATCAACTTTTCCATTTTTTATTTTTATAATTTTTGTATCCTGTCCTCCGATATCTATTAAAGTGCCTCTTAAATTATTGAACAAAAAATTAGTTCCTTTAGCATGGCATGTTATTTCGGTTATCGTATCGTTTGCGTATTCTATCGACACTCTTCCGTATCCAGTGCCTACAAAATATGAATTATCTTTATTAATATTTTTTTCTTTTAAGATTTCCAATATTTTTGAAGCGGTTTCGACTCCCGACCAGCCCGTAGGAATCATAAACAATTCCACAAAGTCTTTTTTGTTTTCGTCATATACGGCGACTTTTGAAGCCGTAGAGCCTATATCTATTCCGACATAATACATTTTTTATCCTATTTTTTAAATTTGGCGCTTATTTCTTTTATCGCCTCTATTCCTTTATCGACTTCCTCAAAAGTATTAAAATAAGAAAAACTAAATCTCACTATTCCTTGATTTATTGTCCCTAAAGCCTCATGCATTAAAGGCGCGCAATGAGCCCCTGGTCTTGTGGCTATATTATAATCGTTTGAAAGAATATCGGAAATTTTTGAAGAATCTATTTCGCCTATATTTAAAGCGACTATCGACGCCCTATTGTCTGTTTTATAATCTCCGTAAAATTTTATATTTTCTATATTTTTAATAGAATCGTAAAAATAACGGCTCAATTCTCTTTCATGATTCTTTATTTTTTCTATAGTTTCGTTTTCTATAAATTCTAAAGCCGCGTTTAATCCCGCTATTCCATGCCCGTTCAAAGTTCCCGCTTCAAGTCTTGTCGGCATATTTTCAGGATGAGTTTTAGAATAACTTTTAATTCCAGAGCCCCCCGTTTTCAAAGGCTTTATATACAAATCTTTTCTGACGCATAATCCTCCAGTTCCCTGAGGTCCCATTAATCCTTTATGTCCCGTAAAGCATAAAACATCTATAAAATTATTTTTAATATCTATTGGAACGCATCCCGCGGTTTGGGAAGCGTCCAATATAAAAAGCAAATTATATTTTTTAGATATTTTTCCTATAAAAGAAATATCCAAAATATTTCCGATAACATTCGAGGCATGCGCGCAAATAATCGCTTTTGTATTTTCTTTAATATTATTTTCTATTTCGTCATAATCTATATTTCCGTTTTTATCCGCTTTTATAATTGTAATTTCCGCTCCGAGTTTTTCCATTTCGTAAATTGGACGCAATACGCTATTATGCTCAAAAGAAGTAGTTATAATATGGTCGTTTTTATTAATCAAACCTTTTATGGCAATATTAAGCGCTTCGGTAGAATTATTTGTGAAAGCTATGCAATTTGGGGAATCCGCATTGAATAGCTTTTTTAATCTCTCTCTTGCCGATAAAATAATTCTTTCGGAGTTAAGAGACAATTCGTAAGAGCCTCTTGAAGCGTTGGCGAAATTATTAATAGCGTTATATACTGCTTCGGCTACTTCTTTAGGCTTTTTTAAAGTCGTAGCGGCGTTATCAAAATAAATCATAGCATCTCTACAAAGGCTTCGAGTCTCGTTTTAAGCTGTCCCGCGTCGCTATTTGAATAATTAGTTTCCACAGCCAAATAAGATTTGCCGCAACTTTCAACCGCTCTTCTAACTTTTTCGGTTTCTATAGCGTAAGTATGGCAAGCCGTAAGAGTAACATCGACTACTCCGTCCACGCTATAATCTTTTATATATTCTTTTATTCTATTCATTCTGTCATCGTTTGGCGTCATTATAGAACATGGAATATTTAAATATCTTTCGGCTATAGCGTCTATAGGCTCTTTATCTTCGTCTACCAACATTTCAAAATTTTTAGTCCCCACGCAATTCTCAAAACAAACTACGGAACTTCCAGCGTCTTCAAGCTGTTTTACGATTTTATCGACAAGCCCGCCAGTAGGACAGCCCGTTATAAGTATTCTTGGAGTTCCTTTTTTAAACGGAGTCTCTCCTTTATCGTATTTTTCTTTAAGCGAATTGGTTAAAGATTTTATTTCGTTTATATAAAGCTCTCTATCAAACTTGAAGTTGGAAGAATACAAAGCCTCATGCATATCCGCTCCCTTTATTGGCGAAGGATTAAGTTTAGCCAAATTAAAGAATTCTTTCATCGCTTTTCTCTCTTTATTGCATAATTTAATCGCTTCTTTTATTTTATCTTCCGTTATCTTAACATCAAACTTTTCTTCTAATTTTTTTATTAGCTCTACGAGTTCGTTTTTCCAAAGCGCCATAGAAAAATTATTTTTAGAATGAGGGAGTTGCATAACATGAGTGTCTTTTATCTCTCCCAATAATTCATACATTTTCTTTTTAGCGTCGCATGTAGTCTCTCCGATTATCATATCGGAAAAATACATATAAGGGCATTTATCGGTTATTGCAAAACCGTAGCTCGATTTTACCAAAGGACATAAATTTTTTGGCAATACTTTTTCCGCATCGGGAACTGTTTCATCGCTCGTAGAACATAAAGAGACGGATATCGCGTCGGCTGCGTATATTAATTCTCTCGGCGTATAGGTGCAAAAAGTTCCTACGACTTTTCTTCCTTTATCTTTTTCCTCTTTCATAGTAAGAAAACCTTTTTTACGCGTATCGTTAAAAGATTCAAAAACATCTGGCAATTTGTTAGACATATAATTTCTCCTATTAATTTAAATTTTTTAATTTTATTGTTTTTTATTTTGCTTTTATATTTTTACAAGCGTAATTATAAAAATTGATTTTTAGAGTCTATAAACTATGGACTTTTAGATTAGAATATATGCTTCGTATGTTTTTTTGCCAAGTAGGATATGGCTACTATTATTTTTGAAATTGAAAAATATTTTATCATAATATTACCCAAACACTAAATATCAAGGCTTTATTATTATATTTATAAATATTATACTACATTCTTATTATTTTTCAAGTAGTATTTTATAATTAATTTATAGACAATTGGAACATCTCGCTTATTTAATATCTCCAAATTCCCCAAATGTCTAAACCCGCGCCGAAACCATTTTTTATTTCAAAATCGGCATTCTGTCTCATTATACTCTGACCCTCTCCGTAAGCGGTAAGTCCAAAAGTAAGATTTTCTATAGGAGTAATTCGCATCTCTCCCTCCATGCCGTAATGAAGGTTATATATACCGTCCGTTTTATATAGATTGCCTTCAAACATAAGTCTCGGCATAACATAAACATATATAGCGCCTAATTTTGCCTCAAATTTTGCGGGTAATAACGCATAGAATCTCATACTTCCCGTAGAACGTCCTCCGTTATCGTCATATAAATAATTATTCAAAGCATCTTCCGCATATCCAGCGTCTATAGTAGCCCACCTGCTTCCGATTCCGTAATAATAGGCAAGTTTTACGGGCAAACTTATTTGAACGGGATAATTATCGAATCTTGTAAGCATAAACTCGCCGTATAAAGAAAATCCTATCACCATAGGAGCGACTGAAGTCCCGGATATATCATTAGTTATTGAGGAAAGTTGAATGCCATAATGTAAAGAGATAGAAAATTCATCCATTATTCCTCCTCTAAACATAAAAGAAAATTTTGGAGTAGAACTTATCGACAATCTTCCGCCATAATAATTTTTATCAGCAACCAAAATGGAAACTGGCAAATTAAATCTGTATTTTTCCATTGCAATCCCAAAAGCTATAGAATGGCTATGGGCAACCGGAGATTTTTTTTCGCTTAAATCGTTATATAAACTAAATTGATACCCAAATCCGAATATACCATAGCTTAAACCTATAAAACCTTTAGGCAAAAAAGCGAATCTTCTCTCTCCTCCTATAACCGTCTCATTATTTACTATATGTCTTAAATCCAATAATGAAAAACCAAATTTAAAGGGAGTATCTTTTTCCATTAAATGCGAAAAATCGTAAATAGTTCCTATTCTATCCGTTCCAGCTCTTGAAGAAGTAACGCCCTCTATTAAATTATGCAAATTATCTTTATCTACAATATCGTCTATAGCAAACGATAAAGGATTAAATATAAAAATCAAGGATAGTATATAAACCGTTTTTTTCATTCCATCTCCATTCTATATTATAAATCTATTATTAATAGAAAAACATATATTAAAAGAATTTGTAATAGTTTATAATAAAAAACCATTTTTTTCAAGCGTTTATATAATATTCGAAAATAATTGTAAAAATTTTGCTAAAAATTATATTTAAATATTTACCTTAATTTGATTATAATATCGACTCTTCTATTTTTGCTTCTTCCTTCCGTCGTGTCATTCGGGGCTATCGGTTCTTTGTCTCCAAATCCGCTGTAGGATAATTTATCATGGTTAAGACTCGGTAAAATATAATCGGCTACGGTTTTTGCTCTTCTTTCGGATAAAGTTTTATTATATTCGGCGCTTCCCGTATTGTCCGTATGTCCTTGAACTATTATCTCTCTGTCGGGATAAGTTTTTTTAATCGCTTCTATAATATTGTCAATCGTTTCTTTAGATTCGTTTTTTAAAGTAAAAGAATCCGTATCGAATAAAATTTCACCGAGACGCAAAACCAAACCTTCGGGAACGGTTTCTACCGTAATATTATTTTCATTATTTAAATTTTCTTCAAGTTCTCTTCTGTCTCCCTCCTCTTCTTCTTTTGTAATAAAATCGTATATTTTATAAGAACTCACAATATTCATTTTGTATTGCAAACTTCTATATGACAATTCTTTATCATATCCGAAAAGTATTTGATATTTTTCGCTTTGGGAGACTGGAATATTATTTTCCATATCCCATAAAAATGTCCCGTAATTGAATCCGTAAATTCTTGAAGGATAACCTCTGCTTGCAAGAGACGAAATTCCCGATTGAATCAAATCTTTATCCGTCATGATATGATATTGAATGACGGCGTTTTTCTTTCCGTCCGAATTCGTTTCAATATTTGCAAAAAGATAATCGGACGCTAAAACCATAGTTAAATTCGGAGCGTTATTTACTTTTATAATTTCAACGGCTTCGGCGCTCCAAGAATCCGTAATATTTATTTCTTTGTCGGGGAATGTCGGAATATGTCTCACATTCGGCATAAAATGAACTTTCGGCACTTCAAATCTTCCGTTGGTATGAATTATAAAATCGCTCATGTATTCTTCGTCCAAACGAAAAACTCTGTCTCCATTAAGCATTCTAAATATTTTAAATAAACCGCTCACTCTATATCCTCCTTTTGGAGCGATTGCGATAACCGTTAAATCTACTATATTTCTTTCTTTATAAGTTCTCTTTAATATTCCATTTTCATAATATTCCACATCTGCGGTTTTCACAGACTCTATTCTCTTGCCCGTCTCCAAATTCCAATAGAACTTATACGCAATTTCTCCAAATGCCGTATTTAAAGAAATTGCAAAAAAAATTATATTAAAAATAAATATTTCGGATATTAAAACGAAAATTTTCTTTATCATAGTTGATTCGTTTCTTCTTTTTTTTGACTTTTATTAATTTCTTTTTCTCTATGTTTTTGCGCTCTTTTTTCAAGTTTGATTCTGATTTTATCCAAAAGATTAAGCTTTTTTATTTCTTCTTTTATTTCCTCTTCAGTTTTTTCGGTTTTGAACGATATAACCAATTTATACAACTGCAAGAAAATATATTGTAATTCCTTAATTTTTTTATCCATAGTTTCCATACTGTCGAACGTTGAATTCGATAATTGAGCAACATTTTTAATAGAACCCAAAAGAACTTTAACATCATTTTCGGTATTATTAACGACACTAACTACATCTTCCGCAGATTTATCAATGCTAGAAATATTTTGATTTACCATAGAACTCATTTGCATCTGCTTAATTAAGAGTTCCTGAACAGTTTCGGTTGTGCTATTTAAATCTGAAACGTTATCCAAAATATCTCTTCTTCCCAAATCTAATTCTTCGTTTGCGGTAAATATTGATGATACTACTCCCGTAAGCATATTCGAACTTTCTATAATTTTATTGCTTGTCTCCACACTTTTTGAAATCAAATCAGTCGTTCGCTCTATAGCCTGAGTAATATTTTCAACCAAATCGCTAATTATAACGGAATTATTTGCCGTATCTTCCGCCAATTTTCTGATTTTTTCGGCAACTATGGTAAAACCTCTACCGTATTCTCCAGCCCGCGCAGCTTCAATTGCCGCATTCATAGCCAAAAGGTTTGTCTGTTCGGAAATATTATGAACAAGCGTATTAATGTTCGTTACTTGTTTTGAATAATCCTTAATTTCTTGAACGGCATCCGAAATCGAATCGGCTATATTTCCTCCGTCTTTTGCTTCGGAATCAAGTATCTTTGAATAAGTATCCGCTTTAATAGAGTTCTGATTTACCGATATAATATTTACCATCATTTGTTGAACCGATACGCTTGTTCTATTAATAGCATCCAACTGCAACTTCATTTTTTCGTTAATCTCGTTTATATTATCCAAAAGCTGTCTTATAGTCTCATTTACCGTGTTAATTCTCGTTCTTTGAATAAAACTAACTCTTACGGCATTCGAAGAAGATTCGACGATTTTATTAGAATTAACGACTTCGCTTTTAATCTCTTTATTTAAAGTTTCAAAATCGCTTACACCTATATTTATCGAAGAACGGATATTTTGAACGTTTCCCGTTAATATATAAGTATTATCTTTAATATTTATTACAATATCTTGAATTTTATCTAAAAATCTATTAAAAGAATGCACCAATTCCCCCGTCTCGTCAATATTTGTTATTGGAAGTCTCTCAGTTAAATCGCCAAAGCCTTCGCTTAAAGAATCCGACACTTTTTTTGATAATATCATAGTTCTTCTCAAGGTGAATACTATAATAAAAAGCACTGTCACAAAAAGAATTAATCCTATATATATTGAGACAGTAGAAATTAAAATACTTTTTCTAAAATCCAAATTCGCTCTGTATGGAATTATATTTTCCCAAACTCCCATTACATAAATATCTTCAAATAACAAATATTTAACGAAATACAAATTATAATTTTGATTCAAAATAACTTTAGCGTCCGAAATCGTATTTAAATAATTATTGTTAGACTCGTCTTTTAATTCTGAAGAAGTGGCTGGATTATTAAGAACGCTTTGAAAAATGTTAAGATAATTCATTCTATTATAAGCGGCTATGCTAAAATCGTTATTTGCTATAAATATATTATTGTCGGGATAATTATTTAACAAATCCATCACGACCGAAGATTTTACTTCCAAAACCAAAAAACCTATCGTATTGCCGTTATAAATAATTGGATTGTGTATATAAAAATGTTCCAAATCTCTAATCATATTTACTCTGCTATTGTCTCCGTTTAATTCCATTGTCGGAACGGACAAATTAGAATTGGTATTTAATCTGAAAACAAAATTATTGTTTCGATTCAAAATTATATTTAAAGTTTGAGCGTTGGTATAAATTGTTCCGTTAATATCTATTCCGCTTCTTCTCGCTTCGTAAAAATGTATATAAAAAGCGTTTAAATTTTCATCGTCTCCGTATCTGTTATTCAAATAGCCCGATAAAAATTCTCCATATTGAGCGAGATTATGTCCGTATCTTGAAATATTTCTTAAATAATAAGCGACATCATCGCCAATATTTACATATTCGTTAATCGCATCGTAAATGGAAGTCGCCGCATCGCTTATATATTCTCTATTTACTATCGTGTTATATAGTTCGTAATAACGAAGAGAGTTTCTATAATTAATTCCGTTCAACATTGCAATAATGAAAATAACGAAAACCATTGTAATTGGAATTATAATATACGCCATTGGAAGATAATATTCTCTTTTTCCAGTTAGTTTATATAAAGGTTTAACAAAAATAATAAACGACACTGCGGATATTGAAGCCGCAAAATTCATAAATAATATAACTATTATTAACCTAAAATTCAATACTTCAAATACCGTCATAGTGCCTTCAAGTATATATACGGGATATGTAAACAAAGATACTATTATAAAAGCCGATACGGTTTTCAATATATATAAAATTCCTACAGGTAAATATTTGCCTCTTTCTACTTTGCGGAAATCGTAATATATGCTTATGATTATTAATAAAGCGGTCAACATTATAAAAAAATAGGAATATCTTCTCAAAGGCGTAAATTGTTGATAAATATACCTCAGCATTAGAGAATAAATGGATATAGTTATAATAGCGTTTAGAAAAAATAAAATAGGCATAATAAATTTTAGCCTTTTTATTAAAATATTTTTGGTCGTCTTAAACAGCATATTATCGCCCTATAAAAAATTAGTATCTTTTGTATTATCGGTATAAAACAATCATTTTTTTACTATTTGCCAATATAAAAATAATTTTAAAAATTATTTATTCAATTCTATTCCATTAATTTAAACATTTATAGTTTTCGCTTTCGCAACCGCTTCCTCTATAGAACCGACAAGTCTAAAAGCTTGGTCGGGCAAATCGTCATAATCCCCGTTGCAAATAACTTTAAAACTTCTTATCGTATCTTCCAATTTTACATATCTGCCATGAAGTCCCGTAAACTGTTCGGCTACAAAAAAAGGCTGACTCAAAAACTGCTCGATTTTTCTCGCTCTCGAAACGGTTAATTTATCGTCTTCGGAAAGTTCGTCCGCTCCAAGTATCGCTATAATATCCTGCAAATCTTTATATCTTTGAAGAATATTTTGCACGGCTCTCGCGACTTCATAATGTTCGTTGCCTAAAACCATCGGGTCTAATATTCTGCTTGTAGAAGTCAAAGGGTCGACTGCTGGATAAATTCCTTTTTCGCTCACTTCTCGCGATAAAACGGTGGTTGCGTCCAAATGGCTGAAAGCCGTTGCTGGAGCGGGGTCGGTTAAATCGTCCGCTGGCACATAAACCGCTTGAATAGAAGTAATAGAGCCGTTTTTTGTGGATGTTATTCTTTCCTGTAAAGTTCCCATTTCCGTAGCTAAAGTTGGTTGATAACCGACAGCGGACGGCATTCTTCCAAGTAAAGCCGAAACTTCGCTTCCCGCTTGAGTAAATCTAAAAATATTGTCTATAAATAATAAAATATCGAGTCCCGCAGAATCCCTAAAATATTCCGCCATCGTTAAAGCCGTTAAAGCGACTCTCAAACGCGCTCCGGGGGGTTCGTTCATCTGTCCGTAAACAAGGCAAGTTTTATTAATAACGCCCGATTCTTTCATTTCGCTCCATAAATCGTTTCCTTCTCTCGTTCTTTCGCCGACTCCCGCAAATACAGAATACCCTCCATGTTCGCTTGCAATATTATGAATTAACTCCATTATTAAAACCGTTTTTCCCACTCCCGCTCCGCCGAATAATCCCGTTTTACCGCCTTTAATATAAGGGGCAAGCAAATCTATAACTTTTATTCCCGTTTCAAATATTTCAAGTTTTGGCTCGATGACATCGAACCTTGGAGGAACTGCATGTATAGAACGATATTCTTTAGCTTCTATAGGCTTCCCTTTATCAACCGTTTCTCCCAATACATTAAATATCCTTCCAATAGTTTCGTTTCCTACAGGCACCATTATATGATTCCCAGAATCTATAATATCGTCTCCTCTCGAAATGCCATCCGTAGACTCCAAAGCGATTGCCCTTACTCTTCCGCTACCCAAATGCTGCTGAACTTCGCAAACTATATGTTTTTGAGCGCCTTCGACTTCTTTATCTATATAAAGGGCGTTTAATATTTCTGGCAAATGCCCATCTTCAAATTCAGCGTCCAATGTGGAGCCGACAACCTGAACAACTTTTCCTTTATTACCTTCGACCATCATAAAAATTATTCCTTAAAAAATTTTATTACTAAAAACTTTATTAATTATAATCTTATATTTTATATTTATTAAAAACTTATTCAAGAGTTTTTATCATTTCCCTATGTATTTTTTTATTGCTCGCTATATACTGTTTTTTTGAAAAAATATCGTATTCTTTCATGTTTATATTTGTAACGAGCCCGCCAGCTCTTTTAAGTATAACGGTGGACGCGCAAATATCCCAAGCCGAAAGCCCTAATTCAAAAAATCCGTCCGCCGCCCCCTCCGCGACCATACATATATCCAAAGCAGCGGAACCGTCTCTTCTAACCGCCAGACTTTTTCTAACCATACTTGCAAAATCTATCATTCTATTATTCAAAAAATCCTCGTCAGTTGAGGCATTATAATAAAATCCAGTAATAATAAGAGATTCAATCAATTTACCGCTCGAACTTACATTGATAACTTTTCCGTTTTTATAAGCTTTCGATTTGATATGCGCTTTATAAACGGTATTTGTCAAAGGAGCGTAAACTACTCCCAAAATTGGATAACCTTTATAAGCCAAACCTATTGAAACGCAATAAAAAGGATAGCCATGAATAAAATTACTCGTTCCGTCTATCGGGTCGACTATCCATGAAAAATCTTTATCTTCAAAACTGTTCGATTCTTCTCCCAAAAACGCGAATTTAGGATATTTTTTCGTCAAATATTTTTTTATAGTTTCTTCGTTTTTCAAATCTATTTCGGTAAATAAATCGGTTTTTCCTTTTTTTGACACTTTTCTTGGGGCGCCGAAATATTTTAGAGAATATTTGCCCGCTTTTATAGCGACATATTCCGCGTCTTTCAGACATTTATTTAATTTTGATTTTGAAAAATTTTTAATCTCTCTTTCTATGATTCTATATTTTTTATCGTTTTTATCTTTAATATTATTTTTTTTGTTTTTATTAAAATTAAATATACCCATAATAAAATCTCCTTTATAAAATTAAATTAGAATAAAATTTATCTATTCGTTTGAGTTTCCCTAAATAATAAAACGGAAGGATTATCACGCACTTTTTCGCTAAATATTTTTAAATTATATATTATTTGATAAACATTAGATTGTAAATTTGTGTCTTTCATTAACCCCCCAACCGTTCCTTTTCCTCGCTCGACATCCGCTATTATATAAGACAAATCTTTACTCATAACGCTTATATTTGCAATACTTTCATTAACATTTGAAATTATTTCGCTAATCTCCGCCTCGTTGGTATTTATTAATTTTGTTATAAGCTCGATAGTCATAGACATATTTGTAATTATACTTGTAAAGTCTTCAAAATTAAGCTCTTTTCCTATATCTCCTATAGAACCTAAAGTGCTTTCCAAACTAAAAGGCTCGACTCCTTTAACCACGCTTTCGGGTGGCAAACTTTCAAGCCCATCGGTAGTTATTGTGGGAGGAGTCGCCATTATATATTTTTCGCCCAAACCGAGTCCAACGGTTTGTATTGTAAATTTAGTTCCTTCGGGCAAAACGACATTTCTATCGGTTATGAATAGAGTCACCCTTATAGTTCCGTCTTTATTAATAGATATATCTTCGATAAAGCCTATATTTATTCCTCCGCCTCTGTATGAAACCTTGCCGTTAACAAGCAAATCGCCGATAAAAATATAATCCACATATATTCTATATCCGTTACCTTTCAATTTTAAATTTCCGACTATGGTTATAGAAAATACGAATAATACTATAGTCAATATAAAAAATATCCCCAATTTTATTTTCTTTTTCATAACAATACCTCAATATATATAAATCTTAAAAATCAATCTAAAGGTTTTATAGTTTCTATATCCTCGCCCTTTTTAGCAATACTGCTCATAAAGAAGAATTTTAAATGCGGTTCTTCTATTTCATGCAAATGTTCGGGGCTTCCTCCCTCTATAATCTTTCCGTCATAAAGCATCACGACTCTATCCGCCATCCTAAAAACGCTCATCATATCATGAGTAATAACTATGCTTGTCACATTAAGTAGTGTCTGCATTTTCACTATCAAATCGTCAATTATTCTTGACATAACGGGGTCAAGTCCCGTAGTCGGTTCGTCATAAAGCAAAATCTCTGGGTCCATAGCAATCGCTCTTGCCAAACCGACTCTCTTTTTCATACCGCCAGAAAGTTCGGAAGGCATTTTTTTTTCAATATTCGGCATACCAACCATATCCAAAACTTCCGCCACTTTCATTTTTATTCTCTCTTCAGGCATATCTTTTTTTATTCTTCTGAGTCCGAAACTCACATTTTCGTAAACATTCAAAGAATCGAAAAGAGCCGCTCCCTGAAAAACCATAGCGAATTTTTTGCGAACTTCCGTTAATTCGTTATCCGAAATTTGATTAATATCTCGCCCTTCGACAATTATAGTTCCAGAATCGGGCTGCAATAAACCGATTAAATGCTTTACAAGAACGCTTTTCCCGCATCCAGAATTTCCTATAATCGATAAAGTCTCGCCCTTATTTACGATAAGGTTTACTCCGTTCAAAACTTTTTGAGAGCCGAAACTTTTATGCACATCTTTCATTTCAATAATATTCATTAATAAAGCCTTATAAACTCAAATCGTAATTCTTAAAAATTTCATTTCGCACCCGCTTTTAATTCTATAATTTCCCAAACTTGCGGGAATCAAAACGGTTTTGCCCGCGTTTAATTTTATAATATTGTCTTTCATATCCGATTCTATAAATCCGTTTCCTTCGATATTTATAATTATTTCAAAAGTTTTATTATTCGTTGTGGAAGAAAAATTATCTTTAATGATATATTCTTCCGTTGTAAAATATTTATTTGAAAATATTTGATTAATCTCCAAATTATCGTTTTTGAATTTATTTATTCTTTGAGATTTCAATCTGGAAGAATCTATATTTTCAATCACATTAAAAGAATCTTCAATATGGAGTTCTCTTCCTTTCCCGTTTTTATCAATTCTATTCCAATCGTAAAGTCTATAAGTAATATCGCTTGGAGTTTGTATTTCGGCTATAATGACATCGCCAAGTATCGCGTGAATGCATCCGCTCGGAATATAATAAGCGTCACATGTTTTTACTTCAAAATAATTAAACATATTCTCTATATTTTCATTATTTTCAATCGCATTCTTAAGCGCCAATTTATCTATTCCTTCTTTTAATCCTATCAAAAGTTTTGGATTATTTTTTGCCTCCATAATATACCACATTTCGTTTTTGCCATGTTTATTATGTTTTTTGTTAGCGTATTCTTCGTTTGGATGAACTTGAATCGATAATTTATCCTTTGCGTCTATGAATTTTATTAGTAACGGAAAATATTTTTCTTTTATAAATTCTATACAATCGGAACCTAAAAATTCTTCGCCATAATTTTCTATCAAATATGATAAAGTTTTGCCTTTAAACTCTCCGTTCGATATTATATTTTTATCGTCTTTCAAATCGCATATTTCCCAACTTTCGCCTATGTTTTTACTCATATCAAAAGGTTTTGAATATAAAGGAGAGGCAAGCGAATTTCCGCCCCAAACCGTTTCTTTTCCAATTTCGGATAATTCTAATATATACATACAAAAATTATATAATACGAAAATAAATAATTCAATATTACTAATTGTAAAAATACTTTATATAATATTATATTTATTTTATTGCTTTTTATCATTTTTAATGTATAATAATTAAGTCTAAAATAAATTACTAAATAATTTTTTAAGGTATATTTTATGTCCGATATTAGAGTTAGATTTGCCCCGTCTCCAACGGGATTTTTACATATAGGAAACGCAAGAACTGCTTTATTTAATTGGCTTTATGCAAAATCGGTAAAAAACGGAAAATTGATTTTAAGAATCGAAGATACGGACCAAGAGAGAAGCACTAAAGAAGCGGTAGACATGGCAATAAAATCTCTAAAATGGCTCGGAGTCGATTGGGACGAGGGACCGGAAGTTAATGGAGATTACGGACCTTATTTTCAATCTCAAAGATTAGACATATACAAAAAATATACGGAAAAATTGATGGAAGAAGGAAAGGCTTATTATTGTTTTTGCTCGTCCGAAGAGTTGGAAAAAAAATCGAATATGCAAAAAACTTTGAATCAGCCAATAATATACGATGGAAAATGCAAAGATATTCCTTTAGAAGAAGCGAAAAAAAGAGTGGCAAACGGAGAGGCGGCTAAAATACGATTCAGAGTTCCAAAAAACGAAGAGATAATTTTTGAAGATTATGTTAGAGGAACGGTAAAAACGAATAGCGATGAAATCGGAGATATTATAATCGTTAGAGAAAACGGTTTTCCAACTTACAATTACGCCGTAGTTATAGACGATATGCTAATGAAAATAACTCATGTGATAAGAGGAGAAGACCATATATCGAATACTCCAAAACAGATTTTAATTTATAAAGCGCTTGGAAGCGAACCTCCAAAATTTGCTCATACTTCTTCGATACTTGGAGACGACAGAAAAAAATTATCGAAAAGACATGGCGCCGCTACTCTTATGGAATATAAAGAAGAAGGATTTTTGCCTCAAGCTATGCGAAATTTTTTAGCTCTGCTCGGTTGGACTCATCCCGAAGCCATTGAAACCATGAACGATAAAGAAATGATAAAGGCTTTTACATTGTCTCGTTTTTCAAAAAGTCCCGCTATATTCGATACGGCTAAACTTAGGCACTTAAATGCTTGGCATATAAAAAATATCGATTTAGAGGAAGCGGTTGAATTATTTATTCCGTATTTGATAAAAGGCGGTTTCTTAAAAGAAAATTATACGGAAACCGAAAAATTATGGGCAAAAAAACTTGTATCGGCAATAAGGCATAATTGCGTAGTTTTATCCGATATAAATAAATATGTTCCCGTATTTTTTGAAAACGATTTTGAACTCTCGGACGAAATGAAAGAAATCGTAAATAAAGAAGAAAGCAAAAAACTGCTTCAATTTATAAAAAGCAATATAGAAAAAGAAAACGAAATTACGGACCAATATATGAAAGATTTGATAAAATTGGCTCAAAAGGAAACGGGATTAAAAGGACCAAATTTATATCATCCGATTCGATATGTTTTAACGGGAAGCGGCGCTGGAACGGAACTTTCGCATATTTGCGAGCTTTTGGGCAAAGATAATATTTTATACAGATTATCCAAATATATTTGATAAGGGAATAATATGATAAACGGAAAACCTTTAATATTAGCTGTGGACGACGAAGAAAATATTAGAAATCTTATAACTTATACATTCGAGGAATACGATATTGAAGTAAAAACCGCGGAAAACGGAAAAGCCGCTATAACTATACTCGAACAAAATCCCGTAGATGTCATTATAACAGATTTGCTTATGCCCACAATGACGGGACTCGCTTTGATAAGAGAAATGAAAAAAAGAAAAAGTTCGATTCCGATTATTATAATCACCGCTTACGGAAATACGGAAATGGTAAAAGAGATAATAGCGGAAGGCGTTTTCAGACTGATAGAAAAACCTCTCGATTTTGAAATATTAGTCCCCATAGTTCAAGACGCTTTGGAATATAGAAATAAAAATTCTAAAAAATAAGAAATCATAAACAATACATATCGTTAAATTAAAAAAGCCCGAGTCGTTAAACATCGGGCTAAAAATTAATTTAAAAAGGTATTTTGAAATTTACTTTTTTATTTTACGGATAAATATTTGTCTATTCCGTAAGCCGCTCTCTTTCCGTCTCCTATCGCAAGAATAACCGTAGCCGCTCCCCTCGCCGCATCGCCGCCAGCGAATACGCCTTCCATAGAAGTAGCTCCCGTTTCTTCGTCTATAACATAAGTCCCTTTTTTAGTTATTTTAAGTTCTGGAACTTTTCTTGCAATCAAAGGATTCGGAGTCGTTCCTATAGCGATTATAACGGCATCGACTTCTATATCCTCGATTTTTCCTTCGACTGCGACAGGTTTTCTTCTTCCGTCTTCGTCTGGCTCGCCTAATTCCATAACTTGAGTTCTTATGGCGACAACATTATCGTTTTCGTCTCCAATAACTTCCAAAGGCGCTCTTAAAAATCTGAATTCTACTCCTTCTTCCATAGCATGATGAATTTCTTCGAGTCTCGCTGGAAGCTCTTTTTCTGTTCTTCTATAAACTATATAAACTTTTTCAGCTCCGAGTCTAACGGCGGTTCTACATGCGTCCATGGCAACATTACCGCCTCCAAGCACGGCGACTTTTTTATGTCTTATAACGGGAGTGTCGACTTCTGGGAACTTATAAGCGCCCATTAAATTTACTCTCGTCAAATATTCGTTTGCCGAATAAACTCCGCATAAATGTTCGCCCGGAACATTCAAAAATACTGGAAGTCCCGCGCCTGTTCCCAAAAATACGGCGTCATATTCTTTTCGCAATTCTCCAAAATCCAAAGATATTCCCGCGACTTCGTTTATTTTGAATTTCACTCCGTCTCTTTTAAGATTTTCGACTTCATGCGCCACCAATTCTTTAGGCAATCGAAATTCTGGAATTCCATACATTAAAACTCCGCCTATCGTGTGAAGAGCTTCCAAAACGGTAACATCGTATCCCAATTTAATCAAATCTCCCGCGCATGCCAAACCAGCGGGACCCGCTCCGATAACGCATACTTTTTTGCCGTTCTTTTCCACTTTCAAATCTTCATGTTCGGAATGTTTTCTTTCGTAATCGGCGACAAACATTTCCAACTTACCGATAGCTACAGGCTCGAATTTTTTACCGACTACGCATCTCTCTTCGCATTGAGTTTCTTGAGGACATACTCTTCCGCATGCGGCTGGCAAAGCGTTGGTTTCTTTAATTTTTTTAGCGGCGTCCAAGAATTTTCCTTCCGCAACGAGCCCTATAAATTGAGGAATCTTCACTTTAGCGGGGCATCCTTCCATACAAGGAGGAACTTTGCAATCCAAACATCTTAAAGCCTCTTTTAAAGCCTGTTCTTCTGTATAACCCGTTGGCACTTCCTTAAAATCTTTTCTTCGCTCTTCGGCGCTTCTTGTCGGCATTTCCTGTCTTGGTATTTCTCCTAACTTTGACCTTGGGGGCATATATATTCTCCTAATTTTAATTAGAAATTTATAATAAATTTTTATTATAAATATTATACTACATAACTAAATATAATCAAGTATAAATCTAAAAAATATTTAGTAAATAGTTTATTATATAAAAAATTAATTTAATTAGAAAAAATATAAATTTAAATTATTGAAAAATATATGAATATAATATATAATTATGTTAACATTGCGGAGGAAATTTTATGGCAAGCATAGAAAGAGATAAAGCTATAGAATTATTTAAAAAATATAACGGCGAAGATTCGTTATTTAAACATGCGTTATCCGTTGAAGCGGTAATGAGATATTTTGCCCGAAAAAACGGAGAAGACGAGGGCGAATGGGGGATGGTAGGGCTATTGCATGATATGGATTATGAAATGTATCCAAACGAACATTGCGTTAAAGTTAAAGAAATATTGGAAAAAGAAAATTTGCCCGAAAGTTTTATAAGAGCGATTCAAAGTCATGGTTTTGAAATTTGCGTAGATATAGAACCGATAAGCGAAATGGAAAAAACTTTATACGCCGTTGACGAACTTACTGGATTTATAACCGCCTGCGCGCTGGTTCGCCCTTCAAAAAGCGTGGAAGATATGGAAGTAAAATCCGTTAAGAAAAAATTAAAAAATAAAAACTTCGCCGCAAAAGTAGACAGAGAAGTCATTAATAAAGGAGCGGAAAGATTGGGAATATCTTTGGACGAATTGATAAAAGAAACGATTGACGCGTTAATTCCCGTGCAAGAAAAAATAGGACTTCAAAAAATTTCGTAAATTATAAGAGTTTAATTATGAGCAAGATAAAAATACTTACGATAGTCGATATGCAAAACGATTATATGAAAGGCGGTCCTATGGCTGTTAAAGGAGCCGACGAATTAGTTCCTATTATAAACGAACTTATAAAAAACGGAGAATATGACGCGATTATAGCGACACAAGATTGGCATCCTTCAAATCATATTTCGTTTGCATCTACTCATGATAGAGAGCCTTTTTCAAAAATAAAGGTTATGGATAAAGAAACGGGAAAAGAAGAGATTTTAACTTTACTTCCTCGTCATTGCGTGGCAAGAACTTACGGCTCTGCAATAGTTGACGGCCTTAAAAAAAAGAAAGATTATATATATGTTCAAAAAGGAGTCGATGCTGACGATGACGGAATTTCAGGTTTTTCGTATATGCATAAAGATTTTATAGATGTCGCGAGAGAAAATAAAGAGGTTTTAATTTTGGATTTTGTGGGAGTCGCCTTGGACCATTGCGTTTATTATACGAGCAGAGATACAGCCGAATATGTCGCTTCGATTAACGCCGAATATTTGGTTAATGTAAATGTTTTGGAATATGCATGCGCGTCCATTAACCCTAAAAAAGTAGAAAACTTATATTCTTCTGCTCAAAATATAAATATTAAAAAGGTGCAACTTTAATATAATGAATATAATAAGAGTAAACGAAAATATATCGAGCGAAAAAGCCTATTTGTATAAAAGTCCAATCGGAAAAATATTTTTATCAGCCGATAATTCAAATAAATATTTAACTAATTTAGATTTTAACGCCGATAAAAAATTTATTAAAAAAATTATTAAAGACGAAGTTGACATTCCAAATATTATAAAGAAAACTAAAAAAGAACTTGACGAATATTTTTTTGGAAAAAGAAAAACATTTACAATCGATTTAGCTTTATACGGAACGGACTTTCAATATTTAGTTTGGATAGAAACATCAAAAATTCCGTTTGGAGAAGTTTTGACATATTCCGATATAGCTAAAAAAGTTTCAAATCGAGCGGGAAGCATAGCGAGAGCGGTAGGTCTGTCTGAAGGAAAAAATCCGATATCGATAATAATACCTTGCCATAGAGTAGTCGGAAAAAATTCTAAACTTACAGGATACGGAGGCGGAATCGAAAATAAAGAATATTTGCTTAAACATGAAGGTTTCAATATAGAGAATTTTAAAATAATATGATAAAGAAAAGTTATAAAACGAAAAGATTATTACTCATTCAACCCAATATGGATATGGTCCCCGAAATAGTAAGTTTTTATTTAAGGAATAAAAATTTCTTTAAAGAATACGACCCTTTGCGTCCGGAATCTTTTTATAATTTAACCACTCATAAAAAAATCGTAAAGCAAGAATTGGAAGAGACGAAATTCGGCAGAATGCTGAAATTTTGGATTTTTAAAATAGAAGATAAAAAAAGAATAGTCGGAATGATTAGCTTTACAAATATTGTCAACTCTTCGTTTTTATCTACAACGGTTGGGTATAAATTAGACCAAGAAGAATTGAAACAAGGCTATATGATTGAAGCGTTGCGAGCGGCTATTGTAATAATTTTCAAAGAATTAAAACTTCATAGGATAGAAGCGAATATAATGCCCCGTAATAGACATTCGATGAATTTGGTAAAAAAATTGGGATTTGAATACGAAGGACTTGCCAAAAAATATTTAAAAATAAACGGCAAATGGGAAGACCATATACATATGACAATATTAAATAAAGACGAAGTATAATAATATTGACAAAATAAATTAATTATCTATACTCTATATATGCGTAGTTCAATAAACACTTCTATTAATACTTCAATAAGAAACGAATTAAGATTAAATAGTCAGACAAAATTATGGTTAAATACGATTTCGATTCCAGCGATAGAATTAAAAGAAAAAATTGAAAAAACTATAGAAGAAAATCCTTTTTTGGAATACGATATAAAATCGAACTATTCAAAAAATAATGCGGATATAAATTCAATAATCGAAAACACGGCGGCAAATACTAAAGAAAGTTTATTCGAGCATTTGAAAAGCCAAATAGAAATAACTTTTAATAATAAAAACGATATTGAAATAGCCAAACAAATTTCAACTTTTATAAATCAGGACGGATATTTAACTACTCCTTACGGCGAAATGGCGGATATTCTAAATATAGATATAAAAAAAGTTGACGAAATAGCAAAAGTATTGAAAACATTCGAGCCAATAGGAGTTGCGGCAAAAAATATCTCGGAATGTTTATCAATACAATTAAAATACAAAGAAAATGTAGACGAAAAAACAAAAAATAACGCGATAAATATCGTTGAAAATTATCTTAATGAATTGTCTAAAAAAAATTACAAATATATAGCTTCAAAATTAAATATCTCGAAAAAGGAAATTTTAGACGCTTTGAAATTGATACAAACATTAGAACCCTACCCCGCTCGAGAATTTGACACTACCACCATAAAATATATTATTCCAGAATTATTTATATTCAAAAAAAATAACGAATGGCGGGTAAAAACGAACGAGACTTTTATCCCGCCCTTGAAAATTAATAAAAAATATAGTAAACTATTAAAGGAAAGCGATTTTAATAACGACTTGAAAGAGAAAAAAGAAGAGGCTCAAAATTTGATTAATGTCGTAAACGAAAGGAAAAAAAGTTTGAAAAGAGTCGGGGAAGGTTTATTGAAATTGCAAATTGATTTTTTTGAAAACGGAAAAGAATTTATTAAACCGTTAAGATTAAAAGATTTGGCGCTCGAAGTGGGATTAAGCGAATCCACGATTAGCAGGATATCCAATGGAAAATATCTTAATACGGTTTGGGGAACTTTTTCGATAAAATATTTTTTTTCCAAAAAGATAAACGGAGATTTGGGTTCGAGAGCGGTTAAAGAAATCATTAAAAGAATAATTGAAAATTCGGAGTCGAAATTGAGCGATGAAAAAATAAGATTGATACTAAAAAGCGAAGGAATAGAAATAGCGAGAAGAACGGTTGCAAAATATAGACAAAGTATGAATATATTTAAATAATTTAAATAAATAAAACGAAATAAAATATAAAAAAGAAAATTAAAATTAAGGAGTAATTTTTTATGCATCAAAATATTATAGGAAAAAATGTGAGAATTACAAAAAATGTGAGAGAACATATAGCGAATAAGATGCAAAATATCAAAATTCAAGCGGACAGAATCATAGACGCGAATATCATCTGCGAGCATATACATGAAGAATATATTGTGCATGGAACTATAACATTCGGCAAAAAAGTTTTTCATGATGAAGAGCGGGAAAAAGATTTATATGTCGCGATAGACACGATGTTTCAAAAAATAGAAAGAAAAATTAGAAAAGCAAAAGAAAGAATAATTGACAAATCTCAAAGAGCCGTTGTGGATAAAACCGTTCAAGTTGAAGAAGACGAAGATACTTATTCGATAAAAACCGTTGGAATATACGAAAAACCTCTCGATGAATTGGACGCGGTTTTGCATTTCAATTCCGATAAAAATCCTTTCATGGCTTATTTCCCAATTAAAAGAGACGAAGATTTATATAATGTAAAAATCGGAAAATATCCGTCTTTTCTTTTTAGAGAAGGCAAAGACACAGTTTACGAAATTTACGAAAACGAGGAATCAAAACATGGCTCTTGGAATATCGATAAAGTTAAAGCGACTCCAGACAATAATATAGACGCAAGCGAAAGCGCCGAATACAAAATAGAAGAATTTAATGTAAGCGAAGCGGTAAATTATTTGATTGAAAATGTGGATAAAAAATTTGTTGTTTATATAAGCAGTATAACGGAACAAATCGAGGGGTTGTATAAAGAATCTAAAGATTCTTTCGTTTTGATAAGAATATTTGATATTTAATTTATTTTTTATTATCTTAATTAAGAAAAAGGAGGTAATAATATATGAGCCTAATAGACTATATAGATAAAGAATCTATAATGATAGATGTTCAGGAGACTAATAAAGAGCGTCTACTTTCAAAAATGGTAGAAAGATTGAATAGTTGCAAACTTATCTTAAATAAAGAAGAGGCTGAACATTCTATTATGGCGCGGGAAAAATTAATGAGCACGGGAGTCGGAAACGGAGTCGCAATTCCTCATTCAAAAACAAATTCGGTAAAATCGATAACTCTTACTATAGCTACTGTTAAAAACGGAATAAATTATAAATCTCCCGATAAGAAAAAGGTTTTCGTCATATTTATGCTTTTATCTCCAAAAGATTCTGCAAGCGACAATTTAAAGGTTCTTACAAGTATAGCAACAATACTACGAGATAACAACCATTTTATAGAAAAGCTCATTAATGCCGAAAAATCGGACGATATACTGTCGCTAATCGCAAAAGAGGAAATGAAAGTTCAATGCAGAAAATAACCGTTGAAAAATTTTTAAGCCTTAACAAAGAAAGAAATAATTTTTTAAAAATAAAATGTTTAACTGACTCAATTGGGCTAGATAACGAAATAAGCGGTTGTGAAGTTAATAGACCTGGTATGGCATTATTTAAATATTTTAAAGATTTTGCTTTTGAAAGAATACAGATATTTGGAAAAGGCGAAGGAAACTATGTTTTAACTATAGCCGAAGAAAAAAAAATTGACATATTTGATGAACTATTTAAATATAAAATGCCAATATGTATTTTTACATATAATTTAAATCCGCCAGAATCTTTTTTGGAAACTGCTAAAAAAAATAATGTCTGTGTGGTTATAAGCGAACTTAAAACCGCCGATATGGTTAGAAATATAGAAAATTTAGTAGAGGAAGAATTTAGCGAATCGCTTACCGTTCATGGAGGACTTGTAGAGGTTTTCGGAGTCGGAGTTTTAATTTTAGGAAAGAGCGGAGTAGGTAAGAGCGAAGCGACATTAGAATTAATTTCAAAAGGACATAGATTAATCTCTGACGATACGGTAGAGTTTAAAAAATTAAACGATGGAAGAATAATAGGAAAAAAGAACGAATTTATAAGACATAATATGGAAGTTAGAGGAATCGGAGTAGTCGATATAAGCAGACTTTCTGGCATGAGCGCGATTAGAGATAAAAAAAGACTCGATTTGGTTATAGAACTTGAAAGCTGGAACGATGACGAGCAATACGATAGAATGGGACTCGAAGAAAAAACTTATAATATTTTAGACACCGAAATTCCTTATTTGAAAATTCCCGTTCGAGCTGGAAGAAATATTTGCATTCTAATAGAAACGGCGGCTAAAAATCTTCGTCTAAAAGAAATGGGTTATAACAGCGCAAAAGAATTGAATAAAAATTTAATCGCTCAAATAGGAAAAAAGGAATCGGACAATTTGATATAATAATGATAATTGTAATTTTACTTTCTATATAATATAATACGAACTAAAAAATATCTATTTAAAATATTTAAATTAAAAATTAGGAAATTAAATTATGTCTACAATAGCGGTAGGAATGAGCGCTGGAGTCGATTCTACAACTACGGCAAAACTTTTGAAAGAACAAGGAAATAAAG
>CAKVCG010000003.1 GCA_934725525.1 uncultured Brachyspira sp.
TATATAATAGCTTCCATTACTTTTTCAAGCTCTTCTTTATCGGAGAGTATGGAGGCGTCTATTTCAAATTTTTCTTTTTCGTTATTTTTCGATTCGGGCGTTTCCGATTGAATATTTTCTATTTCGTTATTAAATTCTTCTTTTTCCATAGTTTCTGTGGCAATATTTGTATTATTTATTTCTTCGATTTTTTCCATCTGTTTTAGAACCTTTTTTATTTTGCGATTATAACATAGAATTTATAATTTTCAAGGATTATATTAAAATACAGTCGATATAAAATTTATTAGCGAAAATACAGGATTAAGTATCGAAGAAGCGGAAAAACTATAATAAATTATTCATATACAATTATTAAAAATTGATTGCTTCATTATAAACCGCTATTAGATACAACTACGGTTTAAAAAATTAAAAATTAGATGTCGTATATTTTTTAAAGTTTGCCGATAAATAAATATAAAATAGCAAGTTTACATATTATGAATAATTATAATAAAAAAATACTTGACTTTTTTTATTTTTATGTTATCTTTATAGATTAATTAATTGAGTTTAATTTAATTATGAATAATAAATTTTGCGTTAAATTCGTAACAGACAGACAGACTATAATTCTGTCATTTTTCTATTGCACTATCTCTATATTTTCCTTATCGCAAAAATATATTCTACATTTAGTTAATCCCATTTTAACTTTGTATAACCTATCGGGAAATATTTCTCGACTATTTATAAATAAAAAATTAATATTTTCATAAAAGTAGAATAAATTATGAAACTAAAATTATCAATCATTATTTTTACGGCTATTTTGAGCATATTTTATTTGCAAATAGTTTCTTGTAAAAAGAACCCAGAAAACCCCAAATATGATTATTATACGGGATTCTTAATATATGGTGTGCCTGGCACTGGTATGGTAAAGCATGACCATTACGATTTTTATAGTCAAAGTAATAATAAAACATATTATATTGTGGTTCAATCCGATATTGATAAATTAAAACCCTATTTTAATGATAATCAAAAAATAATCATAACTATAAAAGCTACTTACTCAAACCAATATAAAGGATATACAGCAATTAATGGCTATATGGAAGATTTTTTATATGATGTTACATTCATAGCTGCTATCGAGACCAATGAAATAGAATAGAAATATTACAATAATAGGAAATTTTTACAATGAAAAGTTTTTTAAAGATTTTAATTTTATCATTATCTTCATGCTCTAAAAAACCTCCAAAGCCGTATGTTTTTAAACCAGATAGCGAAGCTACAAATATAGGAAATAGCACAAAAACCCCGAATTATATCTTTGCAAGCGGTTTTATCCAAGTTTTGCATCGTTTACTTTCCCATTTGTTATCACGGCTATCGCTTTAAAGCAGGCTATGGTTTGTTTTAATAATCTTGGACATCCTATGCCTTATTTACAGTATGTGGTTTTAATAGAAACCGTTATAGCTGTAATACTTGTGGTATTTGTATATGTAAGTTTTATAAAGTTTATTTTTGTTAATAAAAAAAGCTAATATAACTAATATAATGAATTAATAAACTCCTATGATTTTATTTTCGTAGGAGTTTATTTCGTTTTATCAAATTTATAAAATTCTAAATAAAACCAATCTATAAAAACTTTATTATAAAACGGGGGCTATTATTCTACAAGCGGAATTTCTTAATCTAATTAAAACGGGCTGTTTGGCATATTCTTCGGATGTTATTTTATGCGAGTTTAAAATATCTTTTTTGAATATATTTTCAAATTTTTTTGAAATTTCCGAATCGTAAATAACGGCGTTCATTTCGTAATGCAAATAAAAACTTCTAACATCCATATTACAAGTTCCGCATGAGACTATGCTTCCGTCTATAATGCAGAATTTACTATGCAAAAAACCTTTTTGATACAAATAAATATTTACTCCCGCTTTAAGCAAAGTTTCAAAATAAGTTTGAGCCACCCACCAAGCGAGAAGTTTATCGGGATGTCCCGTTATCATCAAATTAACATTAACTCCCGACAAAGAAGCGTTTTCTAAAATTTGTAAAAATCCTTCATCGGGAACAAAATAAGGGCTTTCTATATAAACGCTTTCTTTAGCCTCTTCTATCATTTTGGAATAAACTTTTTGAATCGTATCCCATTTTGAATCTGGACCCGAAGAGAGAATTTGAACGGGCAAATATTTTTCTGTAATAGGTAGAGGAAATAAATTTTTCATGTCGGTTGAATTATTGGAATTATCGTCAAGAACATAATCCAAATCTTTTCCTCCAGCGTTATGCCAATCGCAAATAAAAATATTTTGTATCAAATTGCATGAATCTCCCACTATTCTTAAATGAATATCTCGCCAAGAAGAAAATCTTTTTCCGCCGTCTATATATTCCTGCCCTAAATTCATCCCGCCCATATAAGATACGATTCCGTCTATGACTACAATTTTTCTGTGATTTCTATAATTAACAAATCTTGTCCAGAAGATTGAAAAAGGGTCATGATAATATAAAAACTTTATTTTGTTTCTTCTTAATTCTCTTCTATACTTTCGGCTTATTCTTAACATAGAACCAACGCCGTCAAATATTAATCTGATTTCCACGCCTTCTTTAGCTTTCTTTATAAGAATGTCTTTAATTTTTTTTCCAAGTTTATCGCTTCGCCAAATAAAATATTCCATGTGAATAGTTTTTTCCGCAAGTTTCAAATCGTTTATCATATTTTCAAAAAGTTCTTCGCCGTTGTCGAATATAGAAACTTCGTTTTGAACGGTTATCGGAGAGTATCCGCTTTTTATTGCAAGTTTTACCAAGTTTACATTTTTACCGTAAAGTCCGCCCATATTATTAATTATATTTATTTGTTCGTCCAATATTGGAGAGAAATGTCTTTTTAATATATCTTCTGGAAGCCTTGCAGAAATTTTCTTTTTTGATTTTTTCCAATTCATTCCCAAAAAAATATAGAATATAACTCCAACATAAGGAAGAAAAACCAAAACGGTAAGCCAAGCTATAAAAGAGTATGGCGGTTTATTTTCAAGAAGCATTTTTATCGCTATAAAAATTACATAAAAGAAAAATATTATAGTCAATACATAAAAAATCATATAATAATCTTATAATATTAAAAGAAAAATTTAAAGTCAGTTAAAGTAAATTTAATTCAATAATCAAAAGCGTCTTCGTCTATTTCAATATAATTATGATTATAACGATAAGAAATTTTTTCTTTTATATCCATTAAATGTTTCGGTATCTCCGTTAAAAATGAAGAAGGAATTTGTTCCATTATTCCGGTATTTATTCTTCTTTTTTTTGAGTAGGTTAAATAAAGTTTCTTTTTCGCTCTCGTTATCGCCACATAAAAAAGTCTTCTCTCTTCCTCTATTCCGTTTTCTTCTTCCAAAGCAAAATAATGAGGAAAAACGTTATGCTCCATTCCCGTCATAAAAACCGCTTCAAATTCCAAACCTTTAGCGTTATGAACCGTCATTAAAGTTATCGCGTCTTTATTTTCGTTATTTGAAGTATCTCTATAAAGCGAAGTTTCTTCCAAAAAACTATTTATATTCGCGTCATTTTCGATTAATTTATAATCGTAATAAGCTCTGAAAAGTTCTTTTATATTATCGTTTGCCGATGCCATTCTTATTTCGCCATCGCTTTTGAATATGGAAAAATAATCGATTTCATTTAAAAATTTAAAAAATATTTGTTCTATATTTATTCCTTCGTTGGTTTCCGTATCTTCTTTTACTTTATTTGAATAATCTTCTATTATAGATTTATAAGCTTTTATATTATTTTTAGCTTTTTTCGATAATGTTGATTCTTCTATATAGTCGATTGCATCAAACAAAGTCAAGCCTCTTAAAGTTGCAAAATCATCGAAGTTGGATAAACTTTTTTCACCTATAGAACGCGAGGGAGTATTAATCGTCCTTCTGAAACTAAAATTATCTTTGAAGCCCGTCATTAATCTTAAAAAAGCGATTGAATCTTTTATTTCGATTCTTTCGTAGAAGCCGACTCCTCCCAAAATTTTGTAATCAATCGAATGAATAAGCAATTCTTTTTCGTAAACTCTCGATTGACTGTTTGTCCTAAATAAAATAACAATATCTTTAGCTTCAAATCCCAAATCAAAAAGTCGCTCTATTTCTTCCACCACTTCTTTTGCCTCTTCCAAATCCGAATAGCAAATCCAATTTTCTATTCTGTATTGACTTTCTTTATTTGAAAAAACATTTTTTCTATGTCTTTGCGAATTATTTTTTATGACATTCAAAGCCGCTTCGACAATATCTTTCGGGCATCTATAATTTTCTTCGAGTCTAATTATTTTTGTGTTTGGAAAATCGTTTTCAAAATTAAGTATATTTACGATAGTCGCTCCTCTGAAAGCGTATATGCTTTGGTCATCGTCTCCGACAACCGTCAAATCGTTTTCCGCGTTTTGAGTAAGCAATTTTATCAATTTATACTGCTGCGGATTCGTATCTTGAAATTCGTCCACTAAAATATATTTGAATCTTTCTTTATAATAATTCAAAACGGAATTTTCTTTTTCAAATAATTTTATCGTATTGAGTATGAGGTCGTCAAAATCCATCAAATTTTCTTTTATTTCGTATTCCAAATATTTATTATAAATTTTTTTAAAAATATTTCTGTCGTAAGTAATTCCGTCGTCCATTTCATTTTTAATATTTGAGATAAATTTTATTATAAGTTTAGGAGTTATGCTTTTAGGAGTTTCCTCTTCTTTCAAAATTCTTTTTATAATCGTTAATTTATCGCTTTCGTCCAAAATTATAAAATCGGATTTATAACCTATATAATTTGCATTCTCTTTTAATATTCTTAAACATGCCGAGTGGAAAGTTCGCACAAATAATCTGTAAGGTTTTACTTCGGGTAAAAGTTCGCAGACTCTATTTTTCATTTCGTTTGCCGCTTTATTCGTAAAAGTTACAGCCATTATTCTCTCGGGCGGAACTTCGCATTCTTTTATTAAATAGGCAATTTTTTTAGTTACAACGAGAGTTTTACCGCTTCCCGCTCCAGAAAGTAAAAGCAAAGGGCTTCCGCGATGCAATATTGCTTCTCTTTGAACTAAACTAATATTTTCAAGTATATCCATTTTACCAAATCATTAAAGTAGAACCCCAAGTAAATCCGCCTCCGAATCCAGTGAAAAGAACCAAATCTCCATCTTTAATTTTATTTTTTTCAAGCGCATCGTTTAAAGCCAAACCTATACTCGTGGAAGAAGAATTTCCAAATTTATTTAATGTGACGCTCACTTTTTCCATTGGAAGCCCTATTCTTTTTGCAACCGCTTGAATTATTCTCAGATTAGCCTGATGCGGAACGAAGAATTTTACATCCGATAATTTTTTTTCCGCTTTCGCCAAAACTCTATCTATGCTATTTGAAAATTCCGTAACCGCTCTTTTGAAAGTCTCTCCGCCTTCCATATATATTTTAAAATCGGGTCCATCGCAATCTTCCGCTCTTATCGGATATGCACTTCCTCCGTTTAAAACTATTGTCAAATCGGGTTCGCTTTGCATATCAATTGCCACAACTCCTCTTCCGTCTTCCCTCGAAGTTACCAACGAAGCGGTAGCCGCATCTCCGAATAAAATCGCCGTTCCTCTATCTTTCCAATTTATGTCTTTAGTCAATTTTTCACTGCAAACTATAAGAACATTTTTTGACTGCCCGCTTTCTATCAACGCCGTTACCGTATTCATAGCGTAAACATAACCCGAACAAGCCGCCGAAAAATCCAAAGCAAAACAATGTTTTAAACCGAGCGCTTTTTGAATCTGCCCCGCCATTGAAGGAAATATATAATCTTTTGTAACTGTCGGAGCTATAATCGTATCGACAACGCTTAAATCGACTCCTTTATTTTGCAAATTTTTAACCGCGTTTAATCCCATTTCAAATATGGTTTCGTCTTCTCTCGCCATTCTCCTCGTTTCTATTCCCGTGCGAGTTACTATCCATTCGTTGTTCGTATCCAAAATGCTTTCAAAATATTTATTGTCCAAAATTTTTTCAGGGACATAGCAAGCTATATCTTTAATATACGCTCTCTTCATTTTTATTCTCCGATTTTAATAATTTTTTAATTTATTTAATATATAGTTTAATACAAAAAAATCTATAGATAATAATAACTATATTTAATAAATTAGCCTATAATTTCTTTTTCTTTAATTTTATCATTTAAATATATAAAAGAATAACGAAGTCTATGAGTTCCAAGTAAATTAAATGAACATTTGTATTTAAATCTAAAAGATTTACGAAATCCTTTGCCTGCTCCTATTATAGATTTATTATATACTTTATTCAATTCTCCATTTGGAATACTTATAAGTAAAATAGAAATTACTTCTAAAGTTTTATCGTCATAAACAACCAATATAATATAAGTTAAACAAATCTTTTTAGTTTTTTGAATAATGTTATTATAGAAATTCGGCAAATTAGAATTAAATGAACTATCTTTATAACTAGTTTGATTTTCGCCTACATTAACTTTTCCCTTATAATCTTTATTTTTATTTTCAATCATAAAATTTCTATATCCTTTATTCTTTCTTTAATAATTTTTGCAAAATCTTTTTGAACTTCAATTAAAATGCATTTTCTATTTAATCTATTTGCAACAACTCCTGTAGTTCCGCTTCCTGCAAATGGGTCTAACACAAATTCATTTTCTGGGCAACATGATTTAATTGCAAGTTCTGGAATCTCTTCTGGGAAAACAGCAAAATGTTTATATTTACTTTTTGCAGTATTAGCTATAAATAAATCTCCAGGATTTTTACCTTTCGGATGAGATTCTACGCTTTGTAAATATTTATATTCTTTCAACATTTGATTATCATATTTATCATTAAATTTTAAAATCTTTTTAAGCTCTTTCCAATCTTCTTTAGAAGGATACGAACCGCCTGCATCAACTCTAAACCAATGGCTAGCTTTATGTTTATATTTTTCTTCTCCCAAAATTTTAATGAGAGTAGCTATATTTATATTATTCTTATTAAGTGCATTTTTTAAATAATCTGAAATTTCTTTTTGGCTTGCTGTGATATTTCTTTTAATTGTATATTTTTCACAACCATTAACGAGTCTAGCTGCAGGAGATGCGCCTTTATTTTTAGTTTCATTAATAAATTTACTATCATTAATTATTATTTTAGGATTTTGTTTTTTGAAATTAGATTTATGAGGAATTCTTATTGCATCTAAATTAAAATTTACTTTTTTCTCCCAATCATTTTTTGTAAAGAAATAAATAACTTCGTAAGTATTAGAAAGTCTATTTTTTACAGGCGATGGCATATGATTAGGTTTATACCAAATAATTTGATTTCTTATTAACCATCCTTGCTCTTGCATTTTTATTGCTATCTTTTGCGGTATCATTTGCAAACTTTGGTCAACATAAGTGTCGCCAATATTCAAAAAATATGCTCCGTCATCTTTAAATATTCTTAAAATTTCTTTTCCGACTAAAGCAATTTTATTAACAAATTCTAAAGGATTTTTTTCATTTCCTATTTGTCTATTATCTTTATAATCTCTTAAATTCCAATATGGCGGAGAAGTTACAACAGTCGATATACTTTTATCAGGTATTTTTTTATAGCTTCAAAAATATCGTCTATTATCAATCCCATTTTTAAATTAGATAAATCAATATAATCACTGCTATTTATAATTTTCTTTTGGCTTTTCTTTAATAAAAAATTAAAAGAATTTCTTTGTTCTACTAATATATTTTCCATAATATTTCATTATAATATATTTTTGTTTATAATATATTATTATACTTGCAAATATAAATCAATAAGAGTGGAATAATTTCATTTACCTATCTATTAAGTCTTTTATATCGATAAAAAGAACTTGTTATAATATCATATTTATGAATTAATATTTAATAATTTTATCAATAAATTTTTTAAGGAGTTAATAAATGGCTGTTCCAAAGCATAGAAAATCGAAAAAATGTCTGGCTAAAACCCGCCGTTGACGTGAGTTGAATTTAATCCTAAAAGAGGAACGCATCAAATATATTTGCCAACATACTCTTCGGTAAGTTCAAAATTTTTACTTTCGGAATTTTCTTTATCTGAAGAAGGCAAATCATACATAGCGTCAAGCATAACTCTTTCAAATAACGCCCTCAATCCTCGCGCTCCCGTTTTTTCTTCCATCGCTTTTTTGACTATTATTTTCAAAACCGCATCGTCTATATTTAAATTTATATTGTCGTATTCAAATAATTTTTTATATTGTTTGGTTAGAGAATTTTTAGGCTCTTTAAGTATTCTTAATAATTCTTCTTCTTTAAGCTCTTCCAAAGTGGCGATAACGGGAAGCCTTCCTATAAGTTCGGGAATGAGTCCGTATTTAACCAAATCTTCAGTCGTTATATTTTTCATTATTTCGTCATAATTAAGATTTTCCATAGAGTTGACTTCGGCTGCAAATCCGAGTCCTTTTTTTGAAGTTCTTTCGGCTATAGATTTTTCTATGTCGATAAAAGCTCCTCCGCATATAAACAAAATATTAGAAGTGTCTATTTCCAAATTGCTTTGATGAGGATGTTTTCTTCCGCCTTGAGGAGGGACGCTTGCTATAGTTCCTTCAATTATTTTAAGTAAAGCCTGCTGAACTCCTTCGCCCGACACATCTCTCGTAATAGAACGCGATTCTCCTTTGCGCGAGATTTTATCTATTTCATCGATATATATTATTCCTTTTTCGGCTAATTTTATATCTCCGTCCGCGTTTTGTATTAATCGCAATAAAATATTTTCGACATCGTCTCCCACATATCCCGCTTCCGTCACAGTCGTAGCGTCCGCTATCGCGAAAGGAACATTCAAAGCTTTAGCCAAAGTTCTCGCGAGCAAAGTTTTTCCGCTTCCAGTCGGTCCGATTAAAAGAACATTAGACTTTTCAAGTTCCACATCGTTTTTATCGTCTTTATTTTGAGTTATTCTTTTATAATGATTATAAACCGAAACCGATAAAACTTTTTTCGCGTAATCCTGCCCGATAACATATTGGTCTAACATGTTTTTTATTTCTTTCGGTGGCAGAACTTTTATATCGTATTTCGCTTCTTTTTTATTTTTCAAACGAGCGTTAAAATATTCGTTAGCTATAGCCGAGCAGTCCGAACATAAAAATCCTTCGTTTCCTTCTATATATCGGCTTAATTCTTTAAGCTCTCTTCCGCATAAAGAACATACTTCTTTTTTTTCGTTTTTTTTAGACATTTATTTTTTATCTCTTATATTCTCTCTATTTGCTTTCTTCTCTGCTTGAAAAAACTCTATCGATTATTCCGTAATCTTTCGCTTCTTCCGCGCTCATGAAATAATCTCTGTCCATATCGGCTTCGAGTTTTTTAATATCCTGCCCCGTATGATTTGCCATAATATTATTTAATATGCTTTTTAATCTTATAGTTTCTTTTAGTTGAATTTCCATATCAGTAACCATACCTCTTGAGCCGCCCGAAGGCTGATGAATCATAATCCTTGAGTTCGTGGTCGCGAATCTTTTTCCTTTAGCGCCTCCCGTCAAAAGCAAAGCTCCAGCTGACGCCGCCTGCCCAACGCATAAAGTGGAAACATCGGGCTTAACATATTGCATAGTATCATACATTCCAAGCGCCGAAGTCACTACTCCGCCAGGGCTGTTTATATAAAGCGAAATATCTTTTTCGGGGTCCGCAGATTCCAAAAATAATAACTGGGCTATAACGACATTTGCCACATCATCGTTTATCTCTCCGCCCAAAAATATTATTCTGTCTTTTAAAAGACGAGAATATATATCGTAAGAGCGTTCGCCTCTGCTCGTTTGTTCTATAACATAAGGTATAGTCATATAACTTTTTTCAATATATTTTTTATCGATTTTATTTAATTTATCCATTATAAATTCCTTTTCAATATTTTAAATTAATAGCCCGCCCAAATATCGCTTTCTTCTGGAACGAATTTTCCAGAATCTTTTTCGTTTATTTGAACATGCTCTTTAATATATTCCAAAATCGCTTCGGATGTCGCGCGGTTTTGAGCGTCACGCATTATATAGTTTATTATATTCTGCTGTTCTTCTTTAGGTCTTTTAGTTAATCCCAAATAACTTTGATATTGATACATTCTGTTTGCGTATTCTTTTGCTTTATCTTCGTTTATATTTATAGAATCTTTATGAATGTCGGCAAGTTTAGCCATTATCAAATCGAAAGTTATCTGTTTTATAACATTTTCTTCGTATTCTTTTTTTATAGCGTTTTCCGTTTTTGCTACGGAAATTAAGAATTCGGTTTTTGACATTCCGTTATTTGCAATTGATTTTTCAAAATCGTCCAAAGCTCTTTTAAGTTCTTCTTCGTAATAGCCTTTAGGAATTTCCATATTAACCGTTTCAAGCAATTTATCGAATAAAGTTTTATTAACAAGGTTATAATTCGCTCTCTCTTCGGCTCTCTTTATTAAATGTTCTTTCAAAGATTCTTTCACTTTATTTCTGTCCTCTTCTTTTGAATCGTCTTTCATGTCGGGTTTTTCCACTTTCAATATTTCCATTATCAAAGTGGCTTCTCTTCCGTCAATATAAGTCGTAATGAGTTTTTTATCGCTTTTTTTTACGCCGATTGCACTTTTTGAAAATACGCTTTCGTTTTCGCCGTCTTTAGCGACTACGGTTAATTCTTTATTATATTTTTTATATTTATCGTCATCGAATTCTATCTTGACATAAACTCTGTCTCCAATTTCGGATTTCAAATCGCTTTCCGCGTATTGAGAAAATCTTTGTAATGATAATTTATAAGCCTCTTCGACTACGCTGTCGTCAACTTCGTATTTATCTTTTTCTACTACGATTGAAGCCAAATCGGGCAAATCGAATTCTGGGATAGGATAATATTCGTAAGTCAAATGAAGTCCGTCATCTTTATTTTCCATATTTGAAAGTTTGGGAGTTCCAAGCGATTTCGCGTTTTTTTCATCGCTATAAGTATTCCAAACTTCTTCCATAAGAATTTCGTTGGTAGCGCCTTCCAAAGCGTCTTTATATCTCGAATATACGATATCGTTTGGAGCATGCCCCACTCTAAAACCTTTGATATTAACTTTCGGCTTATAATATTCTACCTGTTTTTTTAGTTCGCTATTATAAGCGTCTTTAGAAACTGATGCCTTAAGAGTGATTAAATCTTTTTCGTCTTTTGAAGTTTCAAATTGTAAATCTTTTGTGTCCATTATTTATAAAACCTTTTTTAAAAATAAATTTTTTTAAATTAATATAAATTAAATATAATTAAAAATAAAAACCCAAACAGAATAAATCTATTTGGGCTAAATGAGCGGGAAACGGGACTCGAACCCGCGACAGTCTGCATGGCAAGCAGAAACTCTACCAACTGAGTTATTCCCGCAATAGATTTGCAAAATAGTTTAACACTACTAATATAAAATGTCAAGATATATCGTAATATACGCTTTATATGATAATATTTATTAAATTATTAAATAATGTAGAATATATTTTATTATGATATATAATAGTTTCTTAAAAATATAAGGTTTTATTATGGCATTATTACCAAACGAAGAACAGAAAGCGGCTATAGAACATATAAACGGACCTTTGCTTGCGCTTGCTGGAGCGGGTAGCGGCAAAACGAGAGTGATAACCGAAAGAATAGCCTATTTGATAAAAAAAGGAATCGAACCAAGCAGCATTCTTGCTGTCACTTTTACAAATAAAGCTGCGGCGGAAATGCGAGAGAGAATAGTTTTATTATTAAAAGAAAAACCTAAACAACTCGTTATAAGCACATTTCATTCTTTTTGCGTTAGAGTATTGAAAGCGGAAATCGACAAATTAGGATATAAAAATAATTTTAGCATTTATTCTTCTTCCGACAGCAAAACCTTAATAAGAAATGTTTTAAGAGAGATAAAAATAAACGCTTTAAACTACGATGAAAATTTATTCGCTTGGTATATAGACAGATATAAAAATAATTTAATAAAACCGAACGAAGTCGAGCCTCATGACGATTTGGAAAAAATAGCGAAAAGAGTTTATCAAGTTTATCAAAATTATCTTAAAGGCTATAACGCTTTGGATTTTAACGATTTGATTAATTTAACTATCGATTTGTATATAGAATTTCCCGAAGTATTAAATAAATATCAGGAAAGATTTAAATATATAATGATAGACGAATATCAGGATACCAACTTTGCGCAATATAAATTAACGAGTTTGCTTGCGTCAAAATATAGAAATATTGCCGTTGTGGGAGACGATGACCAGAGCATTTACGGTTTCAGAGGAGCGGAAATTTCAAATATACTTTCTTTTGAAAACGAATACCCTGACGCTAAAATAATAACTCTAACCAAAAATTATAGAAGCACAAAAGCGATACTCGAAGCGGCGCATGCTGTTATAAGCAATAATGTAAATCGTAAAGATAAAAAAGTGGTAGCCGTTGGAGAAGAAGGAATCCCTCCCGATATAATCTCATGCGAAGACGAAAGAGAAGAGGCAAAATTTGTATCCGATTCTATAGTAAATTATTCCATAACTAAGAATTTGAATTATGAGAATTTCGCCGTCCTTTTTAGAATGAACGCTCAATCGAGACTTTTTGAAGAGGCTTTCAGATTAAGAGGTTTGCCTTATACGGTTGTCGGCGCTTTTCAATTCTACGAAAGAAAAGAGATAAAAGATATTTTGGCTTATCTAAATTTATTCGTCAATCCCGAAGACGAGGTTTCGCTTTTAAGAGTGATAAATATTCCAAAAAGAGGAATCGGTTCTGTCGCTATAAATAATTTGAATGAAATAAGCGTAAAAAACGGAGTTTCGCTTTATCAAACTTTGCTCGATTACGAAAACATTGACGATATTCCGCCGAAAGCGAAAACGGGAATAAAAGATTTTTTGGAGATTATAGAAAAATATAATAAGATTTTTACGATTGATAAAAACGATAAAAATTTGCTTGAAAAACCTAAGCTCTACGAAAACATAAATAAATTTTTGGACGAAATCGCGTATCATAGCGAAATTCTTAATTCGAGCGACACGAAAGAACAGGGAAGCAAAAAAATGGAAAATATCGAATCTCTTATGAACGGAATTTTAGAATACGAAAGAGGAAATAAAAACGCCACTTTGAAAAATTATTTGGACAGAATACTTTTAATGAGCATGGAAGAAAACGAAGAAGAGGAAAAGAAAAAAGGAATCATGCTTATGAGCATTCACTCGGCTAAAGGTTTGGAATTTCCTTATGTTTACATATCGGGAATGGAAGAAGGAATTATTCCGCATCATAAAAGTTCGTCCGAAAAAGAAATCGAAGAAGAGAGAAGATTATGCTATGTGGCGATGACTCGGGCGAAAAAACATTTGACTTTAACTTATTGTTTGAGCAGAACAAAAATGGGCAAAAAAGTAGAATGCGCACCTTCAATATTTTTGGAAGAGATGCAAAAAGGACTTCCCGAAAACATGGCAATGGACGAAGAAGAATTTATATCAAATCTAAAGGCAAGTTTGAAAGGAGACATGCGACAAGGTCGGGCAGACGTCCCAGAAAAATAATTTTAATTTTTTATAGAATTTTATTTTAATTATTTTTAAAAAATTTATTCTTCGTAATTTTTTGTGCTGTCGTCAATGGGAATTTTATTTTTTTCAAAAAGCAAAGAAGAAACTCTATCGAAAATCAAAAACATTGGAGACGACAATATAACGGTTAGAGGAAGTCCGATAAATAGCTCGCTCCTTATCAAAACGGCTACATTCGACAAATCGGAGTAAATCGAAATAACCAAAAATAAACCTATAATTTTTATCAAATATCCGATTAAAGTTATAAATATTCCCGCGGTAATTTGTCTGATAAATAATCTGCTGTTGAAAAATCCCAAAAAGAAACCGATATTCAAAAATATTATGGCATAAGAACCGAAAGTGGAATTTGAAACTACATCCTGAATCAAGCCGATAATAAAACCGTAAATTACTCCGTTAAAAGAACCGTATTTAAAAGAAATGAAAGCTAAAAATATCAAAAGCAAATCTGGTTTAGCTCCCAAAGTTATTCTTATCAAATCGTATGCTGGAGACGCTTGAATAAGTAATAAAAGCAGCGAAGTGAGTATTACGGTTATCGCTCTTTTCATCTTGCGCCCTCCAAATTTTCTTCCGATTCTTCGTTTGCAAGATTTACTATTTCTCTATCTGGAATTTTCTTTATAATATAGACATTTTCTAAAGTCGAAAAATTTACCGCAGGCTCCACATATAAATCATGAAATAATCCGTAATTTTTCTTTTCAACTTTAAAAATAGTCCCAACTAAAATACCTCTTGGGAATACCCCTCCCATTCCGCTTGTGATTACTCTGTCGCCTTCTTCCACATCCAATTGCAAATCTATATATTCCAAATGTGCTTGAGTGGATTTAGGACTTTGCCCCGTCATTATTCCCGTAGCCCTTAAACTTTCGAGCATAACGGATATTTGCGAACGTTGGTCAATTAAAGATAAAACTCTGCTGTTATACCTTCTAGCTTCGACTATTCTTCCGACCAAAGTCATATAACCGTTTCTATAGGATATTACGGGCATTCCGACAACTATTCCGTTTGCGCTTCCTTTATTTATTACTATAGTGCTGTAAAAATTTTGCGGGTCTTTTGAAACTATTTCGGCATATTCGAGCGGATAATTATAGGTAGGAACTTCGTTTAATAACGCCCTTAATCTTTCGTTTTCTCTCCTTAATTGCTCGTATTCCAAAGCCGTTCCACTTAACTCGGATATTCTGTCCCTTAAAACTTGAATCTGACTTTGCAATGTAAATATATCTTTAACACTCGTATATATGTAAACGAAAGCTTTTGATATATTCTTTGTGGCATTTTGAATCGGATAAATTCCAAGCGAATAAATCGAACGGAAATTAAATACAAAATTGCTCCTGTTAAGAACCATCAATATTCCAGCTATCAGATTTAAGGTTATATATAAAATAAGAAGTTTATGTTTTATAATAGTATTCATTTTAAGAATATCGTCTATAACTCTTTAAATTTTTTGTCTCTTCGATAAATTTTCCGCAACCTACGGCAACGCAGGTTAAAGGATTGTCCGCCAATATTACCGGCACGCCCGTTTCTTCGGATACTAAATCGGTAAATCCCTGCAATAAGGAAGTTCCGCCGCTCATAACTATTCCTCTCTCCACTATATCGGCGGAAACTTCCGGTGGAGTTTCGTTAAGAACCGTCTTTATAGCGTCTAATATTTCCATTAATATATCGTTTATAGCTTCCTTTACTTCCGCGCTGTTTACTATTTTAGTTTTTGGAAGTCCGCCAATCGAATCTCTCCCTTTTATATTCATAGTCTTTGATATATCGCTTTTGAATGCGTTTCCAATATTTATTTTAATATCTTCCGCTGTTCTCTCTCCTATATGAATATCATGAGTTCTTAACATATATCTTATTATAGCTTCGTCAATTTTATTGCCTCCGACTCTTACGGACTTGCTATTTACCATACTGCCCAATGATAAAACCGCTATTTCCGTAGTTCCGCCTCCGATTTCTATTATCATATTGCCGTTTGGTTCATTAATAGGCATTCCCGCTCCTATAGCAGCCGCTCTTGCCTGTTCTAAAAGAAATATAGTTCTCGCTCCCGCCTGTTCGCAACTTTCTCTAACCGCTCGCCTTTCGACTTCGGTTATCCCTGTAGGAATACCTATCGCTATCCTCGGTTTAACCAAAGTTTTTTTATTATGCACCTTATTTATGAAATATCTAATCATTTTCTCAACTATTTCAAAATCGGCAATAACTCCATCTCTCATAGGTTTTATAGCCGCAATAGGACCGGGAACTTTACCCAGCATTCTCTTCGCCTCGTTTCCAACGGCGATAACATTTCCCGTGCTTTTTTCAATGGCGACAACGGAGGGTTCTGCTAATACTATTCCTTCTCCTTTAATATAGACCAAAGTATTTGCCGTTCCTAAATCGATTCCCATATCGCTCGAGAACATATTATACAACCAATTAAACATATTTCTATAATCTCCCCTTTTACAATCTTCTTAAAGCGTCTATAGCCTGTTTGTAAGAATTATCTATTTTTAACGCTTCTCTAAACATAACAATCGCTTCCGCTATTCTTCTGTTTTGCCTATATAAGACGCCTATATTATAATATAAATTAGGATTTTTATCATCTATATCTAAAGCTTTTTTATAAAAAAATTCGCTTTCTTTATATAAGCCCTGCCTGAAATATAAATTTCCAAGCTTAAAATAGGTGTCGTATTCTATTCTATTATTTCCGTTAAACTTATCGGTAATATAGGATAAGGTCTGTATAGATTTTGTATAATCTTTATTTCCTTCATAAGCGTTTGCAAGCTCGTAATATAATTCTATATTTACGGAATTTTGATTTTCTATTATATTTTCCAAATGATTTATAGCCTCTTTATATAGACCTATTTCATAACATATTTTTGATAGCTCTATAGCCGTAGAAATTCTTTTATCTCCATTTTCTAAAGCCTTCACATAAGCGTTATAAGAATCTATATAATAAGAACTTCCCAATTTCTGATACCCGTAAGCCAATCTTTGATATACCGTATATTTATTCTTTAAGACCTTGCCTGTTATAAGAAGTTGCCTTGCATATTTTATAATATTTTCGCATGATGAAATTTTAATATTTTCATTATTACTATTTATAAGAATATCGTAATATAAATCTATCCCAGCCATTAATATATTTTTATTAAGGGGGTTTTTATTATACATATCTTTAAATATGAAAGAGGCGTTATCGTAATCTTTAGCCAATATATAATCGTAAATTGATTTCATTCTTTTTTTCTGTATATAATTCGATATAGATAAATATCCCAAAGATAACGATGATATAATGCCAAACAAAACGACAATTATGATATTAAACCCAATTTTTTTCTCAACATTATATAGATATGGCATATTTCCCTATTAAATAATCAACCAATTTCTAAATTAGAGTTTCCATTATTTGAGTTATATAAAGAAAGTATGGTTTCTTTCGGATTAGTTTTAGGGTCTGGAGCCACTATACATAAACCTTCCAATACCACTCCGTTTTGTATTATAAGTTCCGGAGTTCTTATCTCTCCCAATACCCTACTCGTGGGCATAAGCATAACTCTACTGGTCGCTTCTATATTCCCTATTACTATTCCTTCCACAACGGCGGCAACAGATTTTATATTGGATTTAATTTTTCCCGTTTGTCCTATAATAACATTATCAACTTCTAATTTATCGCCTTCATAACAGCCGTCAACTCTCAAAGTTCCTTTTAAAGTAAACTCTCCTTTAAAATAAGAACCTTCGCCTATAATGGAATTTGACTCTAAAGATTCGTTTTTCTTAAACATTTAAAACTCCTATCGTTTCATATATACTGTAGAATTATTTATATTTACGAATTTAAATTTGGTGTCAAGTCCGAATAAAGATTCGGTATGTCCTATAAATAAAAATCCATTTCTATTTAATATATCATAAAATCTATTAACAGTCAATTTAACAGATTCATTATCGAAATATATTAAAACATTTCTGCAAAATATAATGTCTATATTATATTGCATAAATCTATGCATTAAGTTATGACAATCGAAAGTTATTAAATCTCTTATATTATTTTTTACCGAATATCTGCCATCTGAAAGTTTATCAAAATACTTTTTTAAATATTTTTTCGGAACATTTTCAATTTTTTCAATATCGTATTTTCCTTCTTTTGCCGTTATAATAGAATTTAAAGACAAATCGGTTGCAAATATTTTTATATCTCCTTCTTTAATATTTTCCGTCTCTAAACAAGTTGTCGCTATCGAATAAGCCTCCTCTCCCGTAGAACAACCCGCGCACCAAATCCTTATCATCTCTCCATTCTTCTTTTGTTTCAATATATTTGGCAAAACATATTTTTGTAGAATTTGAAAATCCGATTCCGTTCTAAAAAATTTTGTTAAACTTGTGGTTATATTTTCCAAAAATTCTTCCAAGCAATTCTTATCGGAAGAAACCAATTTATAATAATCGTAAACTTCGTTTATTCCTTTTTCTTTCATAGAAGAAAATATATACGATTGCAAAACGACTTCGTTTACCAAATTAAAACGTATCCCACTTTCTTTATGTATAAAGTCTTCAAAAAGATTAAATTCTTCTCTATTTAATTTTAATGCGTTCAAAATAAATTAAGTCCTAAAAACAGGATGTATGAAACTATATATAAATAAATTATTTTTTATCCAAAACCATTTTTATTCTTTCGAGGACTTTTTTTCTATCCAAAGGTTTAGTTATATAATTTTTTGCCCCCGCCAAAAGGGCTTTTTTAACCATATCCTCTTTACCTAAAGCGCTTACCATAACGACTTTTGCCTCTTTATCAAATTCCATAATTTTTGTTAATGCCGTAATTCCGTCCATTTTTGGCATGGTAATATCTAAAGTCACCAAATCGGGTTTATGTTCTTTATACATAAGAACGCCCTCTTCTCCATTTTCAGCAGTTCCGACAACTTTGTAATTCTCGGAAACGAATATTTGCTGCAATTGTTTCACGACAAAAGCCGAATCGTCTATAAGCAAAATTCTATATTGTTTTCCCAATTCGTTTATACCATCGCCGCTTTTTGAATTAAGTTCAGCCATACTAATTACTCCTTAATTAATATTTTATAATATATAATTTTTATTTCAAGTATTAATATTATCTATAATTATTTTATATATTTAAGAAATAGTTCTCTAAACGCTTGATTTTTAATTATTCATAAATTATTATCAATTTATAATATCGGTTGGAAATATAATTATGGAAAATAATTTTGAAAATAATTTATCGTTTTTTACAATATTAATAATCGGCGCTTATATAGCCTGTCAAATGATTTCAAATATATCGAGCGTTAAAATTGCAAATGTTTTAAGTTTGGCTGTGGACGGAGGAACTTTTCTTTATCCTTTGGCTTTCACAATAAGAGATATGGCCCATAAAACCATAGGTAAAAAAAACACTCAAAAACTTATAATTGTTTCGGCGATTATAAATATATTCACTCCGATTTATTTTTATATAATATCTCAAATTCCCGCGGATTCAAGCTGGGAATTTAACAAAGCTTTTCAAATTACTTTAAGCCCAGTTATGAGAATAGCGATAGCCTCGATAGTAGCGTCAACTTTATCCGAACTTGTCGATACGGAAGTTTATCATTTTTTTATAACTAAAATAACGAAAAGATTTCAATGGTTAAGAGTATTGATAAGCAACGTTTTTAGTATTCCCGTAGATAATTTTTTATTTGTGCTAATAGCTTTTTTGGGAGTTTTGTCTATAGACGCTTTAATCGAAATATTTATTTTTAATTTTTTTGTAAAATATGCGGTGACAATTATAAGCGTTCCGCTGATTTATTTAGCCAAAGATAAAAAATAAATTTAAAATGAAACGCAAATAAAAAGATAGAAAAAGACTTAAAGCCTCTTTCTATCTATTATATTTAAATAACTCTTCTAACCAACAAATTTTAAATCAAGCTTCTTTTTTAATTTTCGTTTTATATAACCAATCGACAAATACCGCAATAGCGTTATCTCCCGAAACATTCGCCGCCGTTCCAAAAGAATCTTGAGTCAAATATAAAGCTATCATTAAACCTTGCAATTCATCGCCCGTAATTCCAACCATATAAAGAAAAGGCAAAGCGCTCATTATAGCTCCGCCCGGAGCTCCGGGAGCCGCAACCATCGCAATTCCGAGCATCAATATAAACGGAAGTATCGATACATAAGTAGGATTTTGCCCTAATATCAATATAACCGCGGTAGAACAACTCGTTATCGTTATCATAGAACCCGCCAAGTGAATAGTCGCGCAAAGTGGAATTACAAAATTTCTTATTTGTTCGGAAATTCCGTTTTTCTCTGCGGACATTAAACTAACGGGAATTGTCGCCGCGCTGCTTTGAGTTCCAACCGCCGTAAAATAAGCGGGAATTTGATTCTTTATAAGCATCAAAGGAGATTTTCCTCCGATTATTCCAGATATTACAAATAAAGCCGTAATATAAAGCAAATGAAGAATTATAACGACTACAAATACTTTACCGAATATAACCAAAATATTTTGTATACTTCCAGCGTGGGTTAAATTGGCGAAAGTTCCCAAAATATGAAGTGGCAATATTGGAATGATTATTTTTTGAAGTATCGCTTGTATAACTTCTTCCGAATCTTTTACTATCGCAAAAAGTTCCATTCCCTGTCCTTTCGGGCGCAACATTGTTATTCCTATTCCGAGTATAAAAGCGAATATAACGGCGGAGGTTACATCGAATAAAGGTTTCAAAGGAATCGTGAAATATGTCGAAAGTCCAGATTCTATTTTTACTTCTCCTAATTGAGTAATATTCAAAAGACTTGGAAATAAATTTGAAGCTACCAAAAAAGCTATACTACCAGCCAATAATGTAGAAGCGTAGGAAATCAAAACTGTAACGCCTATCAATTTTGAAGCTCCTTCCGTGAGACTCGCCACTCCATAACCGATAAACGAAACTATCATTAACGGAATTACGAAATTTAAGAATAAGCTGAATATAGAACTTATGGTTACAAATATTCTGATAATCGGAGCGGGCAAAAACGAACCTACCAATATACCCAATATTATTCCCGCGATAATTCTGGGGAAAAGTCCAATCTTTTTCATTTTCAAACTCCTTGTATTTTTTATTTATTTAATTTCAATTATTATAATTTATTTTTTTATTATATTCAATACTTAATTAATAAATTTTAAATAAAATCCATTTCTATTATATATTTATCTTTTTCAGTTATAGCGTTATTTTTTGAAATTCTATTAACGGCATAAGGTTTAAGACAAACCGCTATTATTTCGTTATTTGAATTTTCTATTATTGGAATATCGTTTCTTTTTCTTGAAGGAATTTTTGAATCGATAAATATTTTTCTTAAAAATTTTTTCTCTCCGTTTGGATACGAAATTAAAAAGTCCGCGTTTTTTCTTTGCCTAACAATTATTGGATAATCGCATTTTATATATAATTTTTCTTTATAATTTATATTTTTATTTTCAATCGTTTTAAAACTAATACTTTTACCCGCAAATTTATAAGTTCCGTCTTTTTCAATTTTTAAATAATTGTTTATATTTTCTTTTTTTTCAATTTTTTCTATTATAAATTTATCATATTCTTTTATTAAATTAAAATTATCCAGCCTTAAAATAACATTGCTTTTTTTCGATTTTATTATTTTAATTATTTCAGAAATTCTTTTTTCGTTTATCTCAATTTCATTTTTAGAGCTTTCGGATAAGAATTTTATTATTATTCTATTTAAAAAAATTTTATTTAAATTTTTAATATTTTCTATATTTATAGAATTTTTATTTATCAAATTATTTTTATAAATATTATTAATTTTCTTTCTTAAAAATTTATTCTCCAAATAAGCTCTTTTTGAAAATTTTATTATATTGTCTTTCGATTTTTTATTAATCGTTTCAAGAAGCGGAATAATTACATTTCTTATTTTATTTCTCGCGTATTTATTTTTTTTATTTGAAGCGTCCTCTCTATATTCCAAATTATTTTCTTTCGCGTAATTTTCAATTTCCGTTCTGTAAAAATCGAGCATCGGGCGTAAAATATAATCATTCTTTTTTTTAAGGCAATTATAAACATCCGCTCCCGCTCCTTTAATCATTCTATAAATTATCGTTTCGACAAAATCGTCTTTATTATGAGCGATAATCAAATAATCGAAAATATTTTTTTTGTAAAGTTCTTCAAAAAATTCGTATCTGTCTTTTCTCGCTTCGTTTTGAATATTTTTTTTATTATAACTTCCTTCTTTTATTTCTTTAATACAAATTTTGAGATTATATTTTTCGGCGATATTTTTGGCAAATAATTCGTCTTTTTTAGATTCTTCTCCTCTCAAATTATAATTTATATGAATAATTATAAGATTAAATTTAAGTTCTTTTTTTAATTTGTAAATTATATGAAGAGCCGTTTGCGAATCGATTCCGCCCGAATACGCGACAGCCAAAGTTTTTTTATTTAAATCTTTTACATTTTCTACTAAAAAATTTTTAATCTCGTTTAGCATTTTTTATAATATTTTTATAATATTTATAAGACATTAGCCGCGAGTTCGGCAAGTTTGGACCTTTCGCCTTTTTCCAAAGTTACAGTTCCGCTTAAAACTTCCGCTTTCATTCTGTCTATTAAATAAGTTAAACCGTTATTTCTTTCGTCCAAATAAGGAGTGTCGATTTGATGAATATCGCCCGTAAATACTATTTTAGTTCCTTCTCCCGCTCTCGTTATAATAGTTTTTATTTCATGCGGAGTGAGATTTTGCGCCTCATCAACTATGAAATATATTTTATTCAAACTTCTTCCTCTTATATAAGCCAAAGGAGATATTACTATTTTTTCGTTTTCAAGCATTTTTCTTATATTTTTACTTTCATCGCTGTCGTCAGAATGCAAATGTTGTATAACGGATAAATTATCGAACAAAGGCTGCATATAAGGTTCTAATTTGCTATTAACATCGCCGGGCAAAAATCCCAAATCTTTATTCGATAAAGCCACAATTGGACGAGCGAGCAATATTTGTCTGTATTCTCTTCTCTTTTCAAGCGCCGCTGCCAAAGCCAAAAGAGTTTTTCCCGTTCCAGCTTTTCCCATAACAGTAACCAAAGGAACGCTATTGTCAAGCAAAATATCCAAAGCCATAGCCTGCTCTTCGTTTCGAGGTTTTACTCCGTAAGCGCTAATATCGGTATTAACATGAATAATGCTGTTTGTGTCTTCTTTATATTTTCCAATTACCGCTTCGTCTTCTTCGTTTATTCTATAGCATAAATAAGTGTTCGGATAAATGGAATGTTCGCTTTTAATTCCTATTTCGTTATTGTTTTTAAGCTCGTCAATATATACTTTAGCGTTGTCTCCAGATATATTTTCAATTCCCGTAAATAACGAAGATAATTTTTCTATTTTATCGGTATTATAATCTTGAGTATTTATTCCCAAGCTTCTCGCTTTCATTCTCATATTAATATCTTTCGTTATTAAAACAACTCTTAAATTTTCACACTTAAAATTATAAGCGGAAGAAAGAATTTTATGGTCGGGAATACTTCCAGCGAATATTTTTTTGAAATCTTCTCTCTCCTCGTTATTCACATCTATAAATATTTTGCTTTTATTTGGAAGAATTACTCCGTTTGTAAATATGTCTTTGTCTTCGCTACTTTCCGAAAGCGTATCGAGTTCTCTTATAAATTCTCTCGCGTTGAAGTTTATCGTGTCGCTTCCTTTTTTGAATTTATCGACTTCTTCAAGCACTATAATTGGAACAACGATATTTGTCTCTTCAAACGAAAATATTGATTTAAAATCATGCAGTATAACATTTGTGTCGAAAACAAATACTTTTTTATTAGGAATAAATTTTTCAGTCATTATTAGTCCTTTAGAGTTATTTTAGCATTTTTTAATATTATGATAGATAAATAAAAAAATCAACGAATAAAATACAGAATTACATTAAAAAATAAAAAACCTAATTTATCCGCATAAAGAATAAATTAGGCTTAATAATTTTTAAAAATTTTCTATAAAACTAAAATCTAAATATACTCCGAGTAGTAGTTTCTGGCGGCGTTGGAGTTGGCGTAGTATCGTTTGTAAATTTATCTTCTTTTTCGCTTACAAACTTTATCGTAATTTCAGTTTCAGAGAGGTCATAAATATCCTCCCAAGTCACTTTATAAGTTAGAGAATAGGATTTTTTATCCGTTCCCGCTTCCTCTTTAGAAAATACGCTTTTTGAAATTTCTGGTATAGGAGAATCGCCATCCTCAACTGAAGCCGAAGCTTCTTTTAAGCTGGTATCCGCAAGTTTTTTTAACAAGGATTTTGCTACAGAAGATTCCGTAATACTACTACCGCTAGTATCACTTATATTAGTATAAATAGAATTTGTTATTTCAAATGTAAATGGGGGGGGGGTAATTGTATCGTTAAATGTTCCATTTGTAAAGCAGTAAGAATAGCCTCCTGTAACTTCAGAACTTCCCTCTTTTTTCTGTATTTCTTCTAATGCAGAACCTTTCTTCAAAGCTTGTTCAATAAAAGTATTTGTAGCATTATTATCGCTAAATGTTTGAGCATGCTTCAATGTTACCCCAATGGGAATCGACATCATATAATTATTTAAATTTGTATCTTCAGCCGTAAATATAAAATGAACGGTAATAGTTTTCGACTTTAAACCGCTTGAACTATCTAACTTCCTTATTTTATTTAATCCGCTTTCTTTTATAGTAAATATATCGTTTGTGTATTCGGTATCCGCCGTGGTTATTCTGTTCGCTTCGGTTTTATCTTCATCTTCGATTTCGTATTTAAGAGTATAAGGATAATCGTTATCCGAAATAAAACCTATTTTTATTTCGCCAACCGTATTAGTCGTTTTTACGATAAAATTATCGGTGTTATTGTCGCCCGCTTGGGTAACTGAAAAAGTTCCCGCAGGCGCCGGTTGTCTGTTCGTTTTGACATTGTTTGTGGCATCGTAAGGGTTGTTTACTCTCCTACGTTGACAGCCGTAATAGACTATCAATCCTAATATTAATAAAAATATTAGTAGAATTTTAGATTTTGAAAAATGCCATTTTTTTGTTCGCTTTCCGACATTACAGTCTTTTAATTGAAAAATTTTTTCTTTCATATTTGACCCCCTTTTGTTTATTTAACTAATAAAAATCTCCTTGTAAAAAAAATATATAATTATATTAAAACAAATTTTATAAATTTGTCAAATACTTTTTTACAATAAATAATAATTATTTAGTAAACCCGTTTGTGTCTTCAAATTCTTTTATAAATTTCTTTATTCCCGTTGCGGTAGCTTTCACCATTTTAATTCTCGTTTCTTTTGTATTCATAAATTTAGCGTCTTCTTCGTTTGTTATAAATCCAATCTCTATCAAAGTAGAAGGCATCAAAGAACCTTTTAAAACATAAAACAAAGCGTTTTGAACGGGTTTATTTCTTTTTGAAACTCCGCTTACTTTATAAACTTCGTCCACTATCGATTGAGCGAGCATTCTGCTTTCTTTTTGATGTTGTTCTACAAGCATATAATTATGAGTTAATTGAGAGATGTTTTCCTCGTATTTTGAAGCGTCAACTTTATCGAATTTAACCAACGCGCTATTTTCCAATATTGAAACCGCTCTCGCGTATTCGCTCGATTCTTGAGCCGTTATAAAATAAGCCTCGAATCCTTTAGCGTTCGGACTCAAAGAAGCGTTTGCATGAACACTTATAAACAAAGCGTTTTTCGATTTTTCTAAATTTATTTTTGCCGAAGAATTCGCTATTTTATATCTTTCTTGCAAAGTCGGATAAATGTCTTTATCTCTCGTAAGAAATATGTCCATATTTGGAAGGACTTTTTTTAATTCTTCTTTTAATTCCAACGAAAACGATAAAACGATATCTTTTTCTTTCAATTTATTTATTCCAATCGAACCAGGGTCTTTACCGCCATGCCCCGCGTCTATTATTATTGTAGTAATAGTTTTTTCGTTAAATTTATTCGCTACGGGATTAAAAGTTTTTTTCAAATCTTCGGGTTTTATATTCAGATTATCTAATTTTATATTTTCAGATAAAGCTATCTTAAAGAAAATTAATAAAAAAATAAGAATAATGGCTATTCTTCTTTTTCTTCTTCCGACATTTCTTCCGAATATCCGCAATCTTCTTTTATACAAACTTTAAATAATCCTTTGTTTTTTATCTGCCTTTCAACCATAAGTCCGTTGCATTTCGGACAAGGAGTTTGAATCGGCTTATCCCAACTTACGAAATCGCATTTAGGATAATTGGAACAACCGTAGAATTCTCTTCCTCTTTTAGAGCGCTTTAAAGTTATATCGCCTTGACATTTAGGACATACTCCGAAAGAAATTCCTTTAGCGTTTTTGCATTCAGGGAAGCCCGAACATGCTATAAAATATCCGTATCTTCCGAGCCTTTTAATCATCTTCTTTCCACATTTCTCGCATACAAAATCGGTTTCTTCGTTGAAAAAATCCTTCATATTATGAATATTTTCCGCAGCCGTTTTTAGCGTATCCAAAAAATGAGGGTAGAATTCTTTTAACATTTTATTCCATTCTATATTATCGTCTTCTATTTTATCAAGTTTACTTTCCATATCCGCCGTAAAACCGATATTTACAAGCTCGGGAAAATTTTCGCTTATAAGTTCGTTTACCAATTTTCCCAATTCGGTAGGCACCAACTGTTTGCCTTTTCTTTGCACATAATGTCTCGCTATTATAGTTCTGATAATCGGAGCGTAAGTCGAAGGTCTGCCTATTCCCTCTTCTTCGAGGACTTTTACCAAAGAAGCATCATTATATCGCGGAGGCGGAGTCGTAAAATGTTGTTGCGGATTATTTTCTATAAATTCGCAAATTTCGTCTTTAGAAAGATTAGGCATTTTGGAGGCTTTTTCTTTATCTCCTTTATCTATGGTTAGAACTTTTAAGTAGCCGTCAAATTCTATTTTTGAAGAAGAAACGGAAAATTCGCAATCTCCAGCCGTTATAATCGCTCTCGTATTTTTCATTTTTGCTGGAAGCATTTGCGAAGAAACGAATCTTTCCCATATTAATTTATACAATTTATATTGGTCATTTTTCAAATATTCTTTCACGCTATCGGGAGTCAAAAACACATTTGTCGGTCTTATCGACTCATGCGCGTCTTGAGCGTTTTTCTTTACCGAATAGCTTGGGGCTTCCGTTGGCAAATAATTTTCTCCGAACTCTTTTTTTATAAATTCTCTCGCTTGCCCTTGAGCGACTGGAGATATTCTCACGCTGTCCGTTCTCATATAAGTTATAAGTCCCGTTGATTCTCCCGCTATAGAAGCTCCTTCGTATAAACCTTGAGCTATTTGCATCGTTTTTGAAGAATTAAAACCAAGCGATGTGCTTGCAGCTTGTTGCAATTTGCTTGTAGTATAAGGAGCGATTGGATTTCTTAATCTATCTCTAACATCGACTGAAGAAACCTTATAAATTTTATCTTTCAAATGATTTATTATTTCGTCCACATCTTCTTTAGTTTTTAATTCTATTTTTTCGCCTTTATATTTTTGAAGTTCGGCTGCGAATTCTTTATTTTTATGTTTTAAGAATACTTCAAAAGTCCAATATTCTACGGGAACAAAAGCCTCAATTTCTCCTTCTCTATTGCAAATTATAAGCAAAGCTACATTTTGAACTCTGCCAGCCGATAATCCTCTTTTTATTTTTTCCCATAATAAAGGACTCAAATTATATCCAATCAATCTATCCAAAACTCTTCTCGCCTTTTGGGCGTTCACTTTCGCGACATCAATATCTCTAGGTTTTTCAATCGCTTCGTTAAGCGCGTCTTTAGTTATTTCATGAAAAACTATTCTCTTTATAGGAATGTTAGCGTTTGCCGTTTTGATTTTATTTCCTATATGCCAAGCTATACTCTCACCCTCTCTATCATCGTCTGCCGCAAGTAAAACTTCTTCGGACTTTTTAGCTTCTCTTTTAAGTTCGTTTAATATTTTTGCTCTTCCTCTTATCGTAATATACTCGGGTTCGAATCCATTATTTACATCGATGGCAATTCTGCTTCGAGGCAAATCTATTAAATGCCCCATAGAAGACATAACTACATAATCCGCTCCCAAATACCTGTTAATAGTTTTTGCCTTTGCCGGAGACTCCACTATTACGAGTTTTTTCTTTTTAGAATTATTTCTTAACTTTTTTTCAATCTTAGTATTAGTTTCCATTATCTCTATCCCATTTTCAATTTTTAATTTTGAGTAACTCTCTTAAAATAAAGTAGTGTAATATTTTCCAGACATCTGTTTTATAAAGCCTTTTATTTCAAGCTGCATTAAAATCGAAGTTACAACCTGAGTTTTCATTCTTGTTTTCTCTATAATATCGTCAATGTGGACTTTATCGTTTTTTCTTATCATATCGTAAAGTTTAGCTTCGTCTCCTTTCAAATTCGGTTTTTCAGTTTTTTTATTTTCAGGAATTATTCTTATCGTTTTATTTTCTTTTTTTTCTTCGTATTCTTTATTTTTTCTAACCTTTATAATTTTATTTTCTTTACTGTCATTTTTATTTGGAATATTACCGCCTTCAAAATATTTTAATTTCATTTTCAAATAATCGTCATCGTTTGAAAATATAGAATCAAAATCTTCAAGTATATCGGTTATATCTCTCGCTATTTTAGCTCCGTCTTTATATAATTTATGATTTCCGAAGTATTCTCTTAATTTTTCATTATAAGGCGCTATATAAACCTCTCTTCCTTGATTTAAAGCGTAATCTACCGTTATTAAGGCTCCAGATTTACTCGAAGCCTCAACCATTATTGTGGCGTAAGACAATCCGGATATTATTCTGTTTCTTCTTGGAAAATTTATTCTGTCGGGGCTTCTTCCAACTTCAAATTCGCTTACTACTATCCCGCTTTCAATCAACTTATTATAAACTTTAACATTCTCGGAAGGATAAACTATATCTATACCGTTTCCCAAAACCGCAACCGTATTAACAAGCGAGGATATTGCGCCTAAATGCGCTTCTTTGTCTATTCCTTTTGCCATTCCTGACACAACAGTTATATTTAACGCCGATAATTTTGAAGCCATATCGAACGCGTATTTTTTGCTTTCGTTAGTCGGATTTCTTGTTCCCACCATAGATACCGAATTTCTTCTCAATTTTCTTAAATCGCCTTTATAATAGAGTATATACGGAGGATTATCTATCTGTTTTAAGTTAAACGGATATTCTCTATCAAATAAACTTAAAATTCCTATTTCATGTTCCTTGGATTTTTTTATTATATTTTCTGCTTTATCCAATATTTCATTTTTACTAAAAACTAAAGGCTTAAGTTTGAATTTCTTTTCTATCAATTCTTTTAAATCTTTTTCTTTATCTTCAAAAATATTTTCAACCGATTCGTAATGTTTTATAAGTTCGTATATTCTTCTGTCTCCGATTTTTTCAATTTGATTAAGGGCTATCAAATAAGTCTTTATGTTATCGTCTTTATTCATTTTGTTTTAATTACCCATACCCGCTATCTGATTTATATTATCCAACGCTCTTTGCCTTACCGCCGTGGATTCGGTTAAATTCGATATTTTTCTGTAAACCTCAACCGCTCCGTCTTTATTTCCAACGTTATATTGCAATCTTGCCAAAACAAATAAATAATCCTCATTGTTTGGCGAGAGTTTAATCGCTTTATTTATAAGTTCCAAAGCCTCTTTGTAATAATTCTGCCGGATTCCTTTAAGCGAAGCCAATGCCGCATAATAATTTGGATTACTAGCGTCTTTACTAATTGCAAAATTTATATTGTTTTCCGCTCTTTCTATAAAATCTTTTTTCTTATTTTCCGTATCCGCGCTTTCAACCAAATAAGAATAAGATATTCCGAGTCCGTATCTTAAATAAGGACTGTTAGGTAAAATTTTCAAAGCTTCTGAAAAATATTTAGCGGAATATCCGTATTGCGCTTTAGCCAAACTTCTCTCTCCCAAAAGTCTATATACCGCGGCGAGTCTATCTTGAGCGTATATCTTTTGATTTATTATATCGTTATAAGTTCCCGTTATTTCGAGTAGCGCTTTATCGTCGTCTTCGTTTTTTCCTTTTTCGTATAAAGTATACGCCTTATTTAAATTATATCTATTTTTAAAAACTTGATTACATGAACAAAGAATCGTAACAAATATTATAATGATTTTATAATTTTTCTTCATAAATAAAAACCTTTTTTTAATTAGTTTATAATATATATAATTATAAAAAAAGTAAAGGAAGTTGTCATTAAATTTTTCATACAATACACTATGTATATAAAAACAAAGGGAGTTATAACTTTTTATTATCAACATTATTTACAATAATTAATGTATTTCATTATGTGAATTTTATTAATAAATTTTTATAAATAATAATTTATAATCAATATTAATTCCAAAAATACTATAAACAATATAATTAATATATTTTTTATTTTATTCTTATGTAAAAAATTTACTAACATATAAACTGCATGATAATAACAATATATTTTAAAATATAAAATAATATATTATTTAAAAAATAAAATCATCAAAAAATTTAAAATGAATTCAAAAGATATATTAAATTAATAAATTCAATAAAATATTAATTGTTAATAAATTGTTTATAATGTTAATAAATTTTAGTCGCATTATTAAATATAAATTCATAAAATAAATTTTTATAATTTACTTTAAATATAAAATTTATAAAAAATATATATAATTAATATCTATTATTTAAATTTAAATTATGAATTTTATAATTGGCATTTTTAAATTTATTATGTTATAATTTTAAAAAACAAAATACATAAAATGTTACTTATGAAAAAAGTTTTCTATATAAACGATAAATTGAGAGGTCTATTATCCAATATTATATACGATATTCAAAATTATAATTCGACTATAATAAAATATGTAGAGATTATGTCAAATGGTATAGATTCTTTTGATTATATTGAAGAAAGTAAAAAATCTATATTAAGACAATCTTTCTTGATAGATAAAGTTATGAAAATGTTTTATGACTTTAACGATATAAATTCAAATAATTTAGTTTTAAACAAAACTTTTGAAAGTATAGATAAGATTATTAAAAATATTGCAAACGATTTTGAAGATTTATTTTTATCCAAAAGAATTAAGGTGAAATTTGAAAATGAAGGAAACAAGAATAATTATAAAGCGTTATTAGATAAATCTAAAATTGATAACGCAATATCCAGTATTTTTTTATTTATATATAATATAGCAAAGGTTAATAGTTTTATAAGTATATCGCATGGTTTGGTAGATTATAATGATGAGGAATTTTTATTCAATAACGGTTCAAGAAACAATTTAATAGATAATAATGTTTTAATAGAAATAGTTTTTGAATCTCAAAATATACCAGAAGAATTAGAATTAAAACTTTTTAAAACTCCTCTATTAACTTATAACGAAGATAATTTTAATAATTTATATTTATATACTTCTTATAATATTATAATTAAACATTTTGGAGACATTTGGATGGATAATATAGGAAATAGAAATAATAGGAAAATCAATATAATTTTACCAATTAAAAAGGTTTATGAATAATATATTTGGATACATAATTTTAATTTTATACCTTATTGCCTTTATAATAGGTTTCACAACAATAATTTATTCTATAATCTATTATATGATAGAAAGAATAACTTGGCTTAAATATTATTTAATATTTTTATCGGCATTTGGATTTCTTTTATTTATAAGAGCCATAAAACTACTTAGCTTTTTAACCATTCCTATATTTTTATCCAATATCATATTTAATACTTTATACTTTTTTGCTTTAAGTATATCTATGTCATTAATGTTATATTTTATTCCAGCTTTCTTATATAGATTTTTGGGACTTAAATGGGCAGTAAAGGAAAACGTCGAATATTTAATTTTATCGGTGGTATTTTTTGTATTAAGTATATTAGGAATTCTCTTGCATTTCAATTTTTATATAATTGCAAATAGAATATTTTATCTTTTAATTTTGTTTTTGTTTATATTAGGTTTTTTTAATTATAAAAATATAAAAGATAAAATGATAAAGTTTATTGTCAAAATATTAGGATTAGTAACTATACTTATATATCCTATTTTAGTATATCAATTAATCATACTAAATAAAAACGATTTAGATATAGGTTCTATAGATATAACTTTAATTCTGTTTTATATATGGTGGAATTTAGTAATGCTTGGTTATCTGCTATGGTATTTTATAAGTATTGTTAAAAATAAAAGTAATGTTATAGATAAGAATTTGGTTGAAAATAATTTAAAAAATGTTGAGGGAAAGGAAAGCAAAAATGAAAATAAATCATCTTCAAAAAAAGAGGAACAAATTAATTTGACGAAAAGGGAAAAGGAAATATTATCTTATTTACTTTCCGGCAAAACAAATAAAGAAGTTTCAGTAACATTAAATATATCTCTAAATACCGTTAATAATCATGTGGCAAATATATACGATAAATCTGGCGTAAAAAACAGGGTGGAATTGGTTAATAAATTTTCAAAATAATATGTCAAAATTTATATGTTTATGATAACTTTAGAACAAAAATAGCAAGCATAAAGCTTGCCATTTTATATAATCTCTATTAAAAACAAACCTTTAATTTTCGGTTGGCATAGAATCTATAATAGAATTTGCCAAACTATTAAGAACTTCTTCTCTCAAAGCGCCGTCTTGCATATACATTTCAAGTCTTTTTTTAGCTTCCGCTACTTTTTCTTCTCTTATATCTGGAGTGTTTCTTACTATCGATAGAAGTTTTTCATTTTGCAAAGCTATTTCAGATTCTTTAGAAATATCTATTCTATCATATCCTGTATTGGAAATTTTTTCATTATGCCTAACATTAGATTTTTGCTGTATATTAGCGGCGCCGCCTATTTTATCAATTGTCATAATTTGACTCCTTAAATATATTTTCGGCATTAGGGTTGCATACTTTAAATTTTCTATTGTTAATAATCATACAAAATTCTCCTTTACTAATTATACTATTATCGGAAAAAAAATCAATTATATTTTTAGCTTTATCTCTAACAATTTGCTCAAATTTTTTTGTAAGTTCCCTTCCAAGTATAATATCCGTATTTTCTCCAAATATGTTAACTATATCATTAACGCAGCTTTTAATTCTATGAACCGATTCGTATATTACAATAATATTTTTTTCTTTATCGTAAAGTTCTTTTAATTGATTTCTTCTTTTTCCGCTTTTATTTGAAAGAAATCCAACAAATAAAATATCGCCCGATAAACCAGAAACCGAGAGTAAGGTAGTAAAGGCTGATATTCCTCCTATTGGAATTATGTTAATATTATTTTCTATAGCTTTATTTATTATGCTAACTCCAGGGTCGCTTATGCAAGGAGTTCCAGCATCGCTTATTATAGCGGCGGAATTTCCTTTTAATATATTTTCTATATATTTATTTATTTTATTTTCAGAAGAATGACTATGATACGAATATAAAGGCTTTTTTATTTTATAAAAGTTTAATAATTTAATCGCCACTCTCGTATCTTCCGCTAAAATAAAATCTACATTATTTAAAGTTTTCAACGCTCTAATTGTTATATCTTCCATATTTCCTATCGGAGTAGCCACGACATAAATAGCCGATTTTTTTATTTGATTATTTTCATTATTATTAAACAATTCCATAGTTTTAATAAATATTTCCTTTATTTAAAATATGTTTCACATGAAACATTATATAATATAAAACCAAATTTTTATAATTTTGTAGTATTTTTAAATGTTTCACATGAAACATTTGAGAGGTTTTAAATAATATTTTAAGTTTGTATTCCGATAATTATATAAATAAACTTATTTTATAAATAGAAATTAATTTTTATGGAAGCTTTTTTATCTATTATCGTATTATTTATTATAGTTGTTTATTTTATATCCAAATCGTCTAAATATGTTGGTTATGGCAGAAAAAGAAGATTTTATAAAAATAAATGGAATAATCAATATAATAAACAAAGCAAAGTCGAAAGAAGTCTTGAATATATGGCAGATGGAAAAATTAGAGTAAAAAGAATTATGAATAAAGAGGAAAATCAAATATATTATACAATTCTAAAAATATTTAAAAATAGTTATAATATTAATACTCAAGTATCTTTTAAGGCTTTTTTGGATGCGGAATATGGAACAAAATCTTGGCTTTCATTTAGAGATTTTTATTGCGATTTTCTTCTTACATATAAAATAGGCGAAGATTATCATAAACCAGCGGCGGTAATAGAATATCATGGAGGAGGGCATTATGGAGATAGCGCGGAGTCAAAAAATAGGGTTATTGAAAATGATTATATAAAAAATAAAGTTTTAAATAAAGTTGGAATTAAAATTTTTATAATTAAAGAAGAAGATATAAAAAACGACAAAAGATATATTGATAATAAAAAATTAGAAGAATTCCTAATAAATATTTATTCTCAAATGAAATATTTTGAAAATCAAAAAACATCGTATATTAAAAATATAAACATAATAACCTAATTTTTATAAATTTGTAGTAAATTATAAATGTTTCACATGAAACAAGTTAATTGTTAATTTTATAAGATAATATTTTAAGTTTATATTCCGATATTTAATTGTATTAAAAAATGTTTTTAGCTTTAGTATGAAAAAATTTATAATAGGCTTATTATTAGGGATAATTATCACAATAATCGGTTATAATCTATTTCCAAAACTATATTCTCAATTAAGTAGTAGAGATTCAAGTTCTTTAAATACTATAGCTTCCGAATTAAAAAGTATAAGACGAGTGTTAGAAAGTATTCAATCCGAATTAAAGTTTAATAGATAGAATAAATATTTGAATAGTTTATATTATTAGGGCTTGATTTTTTAAATATTTACTATATAATAAAACCGTGGAATTTTATTATAAATAGTTAGATAATTTATAGAATAAAAATTTTCTATTTATAGGGATTATATGTATAAGTTAAATAGTTATGTTGTATATCCTATGTATGGTATATGTAAAGTGACGGGCATTTCAAAAAATAAAGTCAATTCCCGTTTAGTGGAATGCTATGTATTTGAATGTGACGGCGAGAATATTACATTGAAAGTCCCCGTGAATAGAGTAAAAGAGTATCGTATAAGAAAAATAATATCTAAAAACGAAGCGGCAAATTTTTTGACTTTGCTTCAAACAAAACCTCAAGATATAGAGAATAATTGGAAGTTGAGATATAATGAAAATGAGGAAAAACTTAAAAGTGGAGATATTAAAGAGACGATAGATGTCGCGCGAAGTTTATTTACAAGAAATAAAATAAAAGAACTTTCCGCAAGCGAAAAGAGATTGTATGAAAAAGCATATACTTTTATAGTTAATGAAATTAGTATAGCTCTTAAAAAAGATAAAGACGAAATAGAAGATATAGTTTCAAACGCTTTGGAAAAATCCGCTAAAAAATTTAAAAATAAATCTTCTAATAAACCTCTTATGGATAAAGAAGTCATAAGAACAAGAAAAAAGAAGAAAAAAGATACTTAGAGGAAAGAAGGATAAGATTGGTATTTATCCATTCAAATGTTTTATTTATTCTATTAATATTTAATTTATTGTCGTTTGGGCTGCTTGTATAAAATAAAAAATTGGGAGAAAATTTATGTGGCGTGCGGTATATTTTTTTATATCTTTATTAATAGCTTTATTTGTTTATTTATATTATGATAAAAATTTCAATTCAAAGGCTTTGATTATATTTCTTATAAGCGCTTTACTTATATTTTTATTTGAGTTTTTTTTAATCAGAAAAAAATCTTCAAAAATAACTTTAACATTTTTTATATCTTTCTTTTTTACGATTGTTACGGTTTTACTAACGATACTTGCCGTAAAGAGTATAGGAATAGATTTGTCATTAAATATAAAATTGGTTATTTTGTTTATAGAAGGATATTTGACTTTTGGAATAATATCCGCGTTTATACCTAATTTATCGGATATATTCAAATTGACAAAGCAGGATAAAACGGGGGCGGCAAAAATATTGGATACTTCGGTTATAGTTGATGGCAGAATATACGATATAGCCGAAAAGAAATTTTTTGACGGAATTTTAATTTTGCCAGAATTCGTAATAAAGGAAGTTCAATTTTTAAGCGATTCAAAAGACCCCCAAAAAAGAATAAGAGGAAGAAGGGCTTTGGAAATTCTAAACAAAATGAAATCTTCTAAAAATATATTATTGTCAGTTACGGATATTGATTTTCCTAATATAAAAGAAGTCGATTTGAAACTTATAGAACTTGCAAAAAAAATGGACGCTAAAGTTATAACGAACGATTTTAATTTAATGAAAGTCGCTTCGCTTCATAATGTGAGCATATTAAATATTAACGATTTGGCTAATTCTCTTCATGTTGTAGTTTTGCCCGGCGAAGCTATAAAAATAGATTTGATAAGAGAAGGAAAAGACAAACAGGCGCTCGGCTATTTGGAAGATGGCACTATGATAGTAGTCGACAACGCCAAGCATTTAATAGGTAAAAATGTCGATATAGTAATCGATAATGTTCTGCCTAAAGAAGCGGGAAGAGTTATATTCGCATCCTTACTTGTAGCTAACAAAAGTAGAAATATGTCAAATCAGAATAAGAAATTTAAATAATTTTAAAGTTTTTTATAAATTATATAAATTAAAAAGGACTTTATATATTTATAAAGTCCTTAACTTTTATTTGTATTAATAATTGAAATTCCACCATTTTTTAGTTAAATCCGTCTTTTTTCTATATACAGGCAAATCATTATCTTCACGGATATGATTGATAGAACCGCTTAAATATGAAAATATTTCATTATATTCGTTTTCATTAGCCCAATCGGCTGCCGTATATCCGTCATTGTCTTTCAAATTTTTATCGACATTATATTTTTCAACCAAAATAACGACCGTATTCATGTTTCCATATATAGCGGCATAATGAAGAGGAGTTTGAGCGGAAGAATTCTTTTGAGTTGGATTTGCTCCTTGATTTAAAAGTAACTCTATAGTCGAATCAAAATTTTTCATAATAGCCCAATGTAAAGCCGTATCTTCTCCGTTATTGTCCGCTTCGTTTATTAAAGTTTTATCTTTATTTAATAATAAACTGATAACTTCGTTATTACCGTTAGCGGCGGCTATATGAATAGCCATAGCTCCGTCTATATCGTCTTTTGCTCTTATATTGCAATTAGCGTCCAAAAGAGCGGAAACTATTTGAGGATTTCCAATATAAGAAGCGTATAATAAAGGGGTATCGCCTCCCAAATACCAACCCTCGGAAGTAGTCGCTTCATAAGGGAGTTTTATTTCTTTATTTATTTCTTTATATGAAAGTAAGATATTAACCAAGTCCAAATTATTATTTTCTATAGCTCTATGTAAGGGAGAATAACCGTCATCATCCTGAAAATTAGGATTAACGCCCTCTTTTATTAAATTATTAACAGCTATTATGTCGTTGTTTTTTATCGCTACTAAAAGCTCGAGTTGTTTTACATCCAATTCATCTATGTTAGTATTTTTTTTATTTTCATTATCCTCTTCAGATGGAATATCTATAGTTCCTACATATGCATCGTCATTTTCAGCTTCTTCTTTCTCAAATAGCTCGTCGTTTACTACTACCGTATCTTTTTCTTCGCCTTCTCTTTCTATATTTTCTTTGCCCGCTAAATAATTTTTAACATCGTCATTTTTAGCGTAAGATAAAGGCGTGCTTCCATCTTTTGCTTTGCTTTCCTTATCCGCTCCCAGGTCTATAAGATTTTCAACGGTTTGAAGAGATGAAAAAGCGGAGGCGTAATGAAGAGCCGTCCAACCGTCTATATCTTTCGCTTCTATATCCGCTCCTTTTTCGGATAAAAATTTAATAGTTTCCGGTTTATCTTTCATAGCGGCCCAGTGTAAAGGAGTATTCCCTTTATTATCTGTTTCATTGATTATAGTTTCATCTTTTGATAGTAGTATTTCTATAACCTCGTTGTTGCCGTTTGCAGCAGCCATATGAATCGCCATACTTCCATCAATATCGTCCCTCGCTTTTATATCGGCGTTATTATTAAGCAAAGTTTTAACAATATTTGTGTATCCTAAATATGAGGCTAAAATCAAAGGAGTCGCTCCGCCCAAATACCAACCGTTTATATTAACCGCTATATCCAATTTGGAATTTATATTTAAATTCGTGTTCTTTAAAAGTTCATTAACGGTAGCCAAATCGTTATTATAAATCGCTCTATGAATCGGAGTATATCCGTTCGTATCCAAAACATTAATATTTATATTTGTAGAATTCATTAATGAAGAAACATTTTGAAAATTTTTTTCATTTATAGCTTTAAATAAATTTTCTTCTTCATTCGTTAAAGCGAATAAAGAAAAAGCTAATAATAGAGATAATAAATATTTAATAGATTTCATTTTGCACCTCAAATTAAAACGGTTTACATAATTATATAATATTATAAAAAAATAGCAATAACAATTAGAAATAATTTTTATTGTAAGAAATTTTTTAAATTTAATTTATATTATAATTTGTGGGAGATTAATAAATGATGTATTAAATGTGATTAATATAAAATATTATAAATTAACATACTACTTGACAAAAATTTATTATTCCGCTATAATGTAGTTAAATCTTCGGGGCGAGGTGAAATTCCATACCGGCGGTAAAGTCCGCGAGCTTATTTTATAAAATTAAAATAAAGCAGATTTGGTTAAATTCCAAAACCGACAGTTAAAGTCTGGATGGTAGAAGATTTGAATCAGTTATAAAATTGTAGAATTCTTCCTAAAAAAGCTCCAATAAGTTTTTAATTAAGCTATTGGAGTTTTATTTTATAACCGATTATTTCAGAATATCATTAATCAAAAATCCCGAAAAATAATTATTTAAGAATTAAAGTTTTTAGAGTTTAAAAAATGCATGAAAAATATATGAGACTTGCGATAGAGGAAGCTAAAAAAGGAGAAGGTTTTGTGAATCCTAATCCTTTGGTTGGCGCGGTAATCGTTAAAAACAATAAAATTTTGGGAATCGGGCATCATAAAAAATATGGAGAAAATCATGCCGAAATAAACGCGATTCTAAATGCAAAAAAGAAAAAAAATAATATAGAAAACGCTACGATATATGTTAATTTAGAACCTTGCTCTCATTACGGAAAAACGCCGCCTTGCGCGGATGCGATAATAAAAAATAAATTTAAAAGAGTCGTTATTGGTTGTTTAGATAGCAATAAAAAAGTCTCTGGAAACGGAATAAAAAAATTAAGAGAAGCAAAAATTGAAGTTATAGAAAATATTCTTGAAAAAGAATGCAGAAAATTAAACGAAGTATTTTTTCATTATATAAATAGCAAAAAACCTTTTATGGTTATG
>CAKVCG010000004.1 GCA_934725525.1 uncultured Brachyspira sp.
TCAAAATTCCTTTTATCAATAATTACAATTTACAATCAGTTTATATAATATTATACATGATTAATTAAAAATGTCAACAGTTTAATTTAAATTATAATTTATAATTAATAAAATAAATAATATAAACTTCATTTTTTATAAATTTTTATAAATATAATATATAATAAATTATTGAAAGTCGATTTTATACTTTAATATTCCGAAAATATAAAAAGCGGAATTTATTTTATAAATTTTATTTAGGAAGAATATGCCGAATAATCTAAATAATATTGAAGAAACTACGGAAACTATAGAGCCGAAAAAAGCCTTAAAGAAAAAAGTTTTGGTTAAATCGAAAGACAAAGTTAAAGATTTGGATTTGTCTAATTACGGTTATAGAACTCAAGCTAGAATATACGCGGTTATGTCGCTATACGCTTACGAAATGAATAACGGCGAAATGGATATTGAAGAGATTTTATATTTCGATTACGATGATAAAAATATAAACGATTCGGTAAAAAAATTTGCAAAAGAACTTATCGAAGGAACTATCAATAATTTGGAAAGAATTGACGGAATAATTGAAAAATATTCTAAAAATTGGGACATAAAAAGAATACAATATGTGGACAAATCTATTTTAAGAATGTCGATTTATAGTTTGATTTACTTGAAAGAAAAAATATCTAAGCCTATAATTATAAACGAAGCGGTGGAAATAGCGAAAATATTTGGAGATAAAGATTCTTATAAATTTATTAACGGGATTTTAGATGGTATACAAGAAAAAGACATATTATAAAAAATTGTCAAAATACAGAAACTTAAAAACCGTTGTATTTATTTTATGCATCGGAGCTTTAGGAATCATATCGATAATATCTTTGAATATCGCGATAGTTCAAGGAAAAATAAGATTAAATCCAAAAATCATAGACGAATATACTTTAGCCGAAGAATATTATAATAATAAAGATTACGGAAAAGCGAAAGCGATTTTGAAAAAAGAAATCAGTTCTACTATCGACCCGAAAAAAGAATACGACGCGAATATACTTCTTGGAAAAATCTATAACGAAACGGGCGATTATTTAAATGCTATAAATCTATTTAATAATATGACTAATTCGTTGTATTTGGACGAAAGATTAAAATATAATATGGCGATATCCTATTTGAAAAGCGAAATGCCCGAACAGGCTTTATATTATTTGGAGCAAACTTTAACCGTAAACTCGAATTATATCCCTACCCTACTTACTTTGGGACAATTTTATATGGATAGAGATTTGCCTCGTTTGGCTAAAGGTTATTACGAAAGAGTTTTGAGATTGGAAGAAAATGACGAAGCTATGTTTTATGTCGGAATAATCGCTTTAAACGAAGGGTTGCAAACGGTAGCTTACGACACTTTAAATAAACTTGTTAGAACGAGCAAAGGAGAATACGCGGACAAAGCGGCAGGTATTTTGGGAGACTTTTATGTAATATCGGGCGACACCGACAGCGCTATAGAAATGTATTTGAAAAGTTTGGCTAACTCAAAAATGCAATCTGACTCGGCGGGCAGACTCGTTAGAGTTTATCAGCAGACGGAAGATTATGATTCGATAAAAAAAGTTTACGAACAAATTTTGGAACAGAATCCTTACGATGTCGAAACGATTTTATCTCTCGGCGAATTATACGAAAAAGAAAACGCTTACGATAAGGCGATTAAATATTATTTGAGATTAACGAAAATCAAAAATTACGAAAATACTTACGAAGCTGTCGGAATGCTTGCGAACGCTTATTATAAAGGTGCGATGTTAAAAGAAGCGGAAGCGAATTATAAAAAAATATTGATAGTCGACAAAAAAGACGATTTATATATAACGGCTTTGGAAAGACTCGGAGACATAACTTACAGAAAAAAATCTTATTTTGAATCTTTGAAATATTATCAGCAGGTTTTTGCTATTGAAACGAATAATTTAATTTTCATGCCTCGACTAGGAGAATTGGAATTATATTACGGAAATTCGGACAGAGGAATCAGACTTCTTGAAAACTCTATTAAAGAAGGAGTCGGAAACGCGTTCCCGAGCAGAACTTTAGCCATTTATTACGAATCGATAGGAAACAATAACGAAGCGGTAAATTATTACGATTATACTTTGGCAAAATATCCTAAAGACAGAGAAAGCATATACAGAGGCGGAATTCTTTATCATAAAACTCGGCATTACGACAAGGCGAAAGAATCTCTCTTGATTGCGGCAAACGATGAAAATAATACTACTTTAGTTAGAGAAACGGCTTGGGTAACTTTATGCTCTATGATGGAAGAAATTTCCGCTTATAATGACGCTTCCGTTTATTATAGGCAGTTGGTAGAAATGTCTCCAAAAGTTGAAAATTATAAACTTTATGGAGCGTTTTCATACAGACGACTTCAATATAACGATGCGATTTACGCCTACAACGAAGCTTTAAATATTGCTACCGATAAAAAAGATATGTTTGAAATAAATTTGGCTTTGGGAAAATGCTATTTCAGAATGAACGAACTTGACAACGCCGAAGAAAGCTACAAAAACGCTTTGAGTTATAACGGAGGCGACTCGCAGGCAAAAGAAGGTTTAAAGCAAGTTATGTCAAAAAAACAGTTGATATATAACCGATAATTAATATTTTTGATTTTTAATTATTCGTTATTTTTATTTTCAGCCTCTCTCAATACTTCAAATATTGCGGCGCTATTATTCGCTCTCGCTATATCTCTCGGGTATTTTCCATCGTTATTTCTTATTCTTGTATTCGCTCCTTTCAATACCAACTCCCCGACAATATCTATATTTCCCGAAATAACCGCCAAATGCAAAGCTGTGTTTCCGACTTTATTTTGAATATCTAAATTCGGATTTTTTTCTAATAATAATTTAACTACCGAAAGTTGAGAATTTAAAGCCGCAGTATGCAAAGCCGTGTTTCCGTTCATATCTACCGCGTTTATATCGGCGTTTCTTGTAAGCAAAATTCTAACGACATTATCAAGCCCCAATCTTGAAGCCGTCTGTAAAGGAGTGTTAGCCCAAGAATCTCCATTTGTATAATTAACATTCGCTCCGTTTTCAATTAAGATTTGAAGCAAATCCATATTGTTTTGAGCTATCGCATATCCGATTAAACTTACTCCATCTTGCATTAAACTATTTACATTCGCTCCGTTTGTTATTAAAAATTTTGTAAGTTCCATATCTCCGCTTTCAATCGCTATATTTAAAGGATTAAATCCGTTTTCGTCAGTATAATTGATATTCGCCTTATTATCGATTAATAATTTTATCATATTAATTCTACTTTCGACTATCGGGCTTTTAATTGCAATCAATAATTCGTCTTTAATTTTAGCTTTATTTTCCAATAATAATTTTGCAATTTCAATATCTCCATTATTTACGGCATAACTTAAAGCGCTCCATCCTTCAATATCGACTGCATTTATATTCGCGCCGTTTTCAATAAGTATTTTTGCAGTATCGATATAAGAATTTCCAACGGATATTATTAAAGGAGTTTTTCCTTCCAAAGAATCGTTTATAAGTTTTTTATCGACTTTGTCTATAATCATTTGCATTATTTTAGCGCTATTTTGAGAAAGACTTTCTAAAAGTTTTAAATCTACAGCCGAAATATTTTTATTGTTGTTAAATTTTGAACCCGAAGCCGCCATTAAAATATTTCCGTAAATATCGCTTTTGCCCGCATTTTCTATACTCGCTCCTTTATCTAAAAAATATTCAACCAATTTAAGATTTAAAGATAAAACCGCATCGTATAAAATCGTTCTTTTGCTTTCTTCGTTTTCGTAAAAAATTTCATAATTAATATCCGCTCCATTTTCAACCAAATATTTAATAATATTTTCATCGCTATTTTCCATTGCATAACTTAAAATATAATTTTCTTCTTTCAAATTAAAATTATTATTTAAAAGAATTTTTATCATATTTAGATTTTTATTTTTAACGGCGCAATATATAGGATATTTTTCAAAATCTTCTCCATAATAATATCCGTAAATATTCGCTTTGCCTTCTTTAATTAGAAGCTCTACAATTTTTGGTTTATTTTCTTCTATTGCCAATACGAGAGGAGTAGTTCCGTCAAAAGTCGCTATTTCAACATTGGCGTTATTTTCTATAAAGAATTTAACGGCTTTAATATTGTTATGTTTTATCGCTTGATATAATCCGCCTATATCTTCATCGCCTGTTTGATTTATATCTTTTCCGTAATTTAAAACTAATTCTTTAATTATTTTATCGCCGTATTTTTTAGCGTAAATTTCCGCATCGTAAACTTCGTAATTTTCAACCATTTTATTTAAACTCGATTTTCCGTAGGCATATAGAAATAATCCTAAAAATATTCCAGCTCCGATTAAAAGAACCGATATTATTGCGGCGGCTATTACTCCGACTTTCAAAATGAATTTTTTATTTTCCGTATCCATGTTTTACCTCGCTCGATTATTTTATATTCAATTTAAAGCAATTAATATAACATATTTTATATAAATAATAAATATATTATTTTACCGTAGAATTTGTTAATTGGCATACTTGAAATAATATAATTTAAATATATTATAATATGATTAAATATACTATTAATTAATGGGGAATAAAATTGATAAGACATTCGAGACCCACGATAAGAAAAAAAGATTTGGAAAGCGCTTTGAAAGTAATGATTAGCGACAATTTGGCTACGGGCGATATCATAAAAGAATTTGAAAAAACATTTGCAAATTATTTCGGCAAAGGTTTTTCGGCAATATTTGTAAGCAGCGGAACAAGCGCTTTGGAAATTATATTAAGATATTTAAATATTGGCGAAGGAGACGAGATAATAATGTCTTCTTTTTTAAATGCTTCTCCTCTTCAAGCGGTTGTAAATTTAAAAGCAAAACCAATTTTAATAGATATTAACGAAGACAGTTTTCAAATATCTATGGATAATGTAATTGAAGCGATAAACGAAAAAACGAAAGCTATTATAGTCTCTCATATGTTTGGAAATTGCGCTTTGATAGACGAACTTGCCGACATTAAAATTCCCGTTATCGAGGACGCGTCGCATAGTTTGGGCGGAAAATACAGAAATATACTTTTGGGAAGTTTTGGAGATTTTGCGTATTTTTCTTTGTCCGCTACTCGAATGATAACTTCTGGAGGAGCGGGCGGAATGATTCTGACGAAAAAAAAAGGAATGGACGCCATAAGAGATATTATTCATTACGATAAAAAAGAAAATTTTATTTCCAGATTCAATTATTGCGCGACAGATTTGCAGGCTTCTATTGGAATGGAAGAGTTTAAACATCTTGAAAGGATGATTGAAGTTAGAAAAGATATAGCTTCTTTTTACGATTCTGCGATTTTGGAAAGTAAATTAAGCAAATTTTCAATGCATGACTCCGAAGAGCCTTCTTATTATAGATATGTTTGTATGCTAAACGGAGAGATGAATATTTACGATACGATTTCTATGTTTGAAAGGCATAAAGTCGAAGTGGCAAAACCGATATTTAAGCCTTTGCATCAATATTTGAATTTGCCGAAAGAAGATTTTCCAAATACCGAAAGAGCTTACTTAAAAAGCGTTTCTCTGCCGATATATCCGACTTTGCAAAAAAACGAAGCGGATTTAATATGCAAGCTTATTAAACAAATAAGATAATTTATTTTTCTTTATAATTATTATTTTTTTAATTATTATTATTTAAATTATTCTGAAAGTTATTAGCGCGTTCATGTCGGCGTAAAGATTTTTTCTAAAAGCGGGATGACTAATATATTCTCCGATTCTCAAATTCGCTTCCATGTATATTCTATTTAATAATTCCCATTCCAAATGAGCGTAAGCGCCGATGGACTGCCATAATTGTTTAGTATTATTCATATAAGCGAGCATATAATTTAGCCCGACAGACATTGGATATAAATTCGCTATAAGCAAAGCGTCCAATTTATAGGAAATATCGTTTTTATCTCTTATAAGAAGCAAATCGTAATCCAAATGATATTTTCCGTATTTGATATAAGCGTATTTAAAAGTTAGTCCCGCTTGAATAACAATTCCTCTTCCTTCAAACAAATTTTTAAAAAGTTCAACTTTGAATGTTGGCGTAATTTCCGCTTCGAGAGAAATATTTTTCGTTTTATTAGCGCTTTCTATTTCGTTTGTGGAAAAAGCCTGATTTGAGTTTTCAAAATTAACAAATCCTCTTTTCCCGAAAGTATAATAATTCAAAAAAGACAATTTGGCGTTTATATTGACATATTCTATAATCGAAGCGTCTGCAAAAACCGTGAGTTTGTTATTTTCCGCCGTCATATAATCGCTTATTCCCACATCCGTTCTTATTCCTTGCCAAATATAGCCCGGAAAAACATCGGAAATAAATCTATAAAATAAAGTTAGCTTACCGCCGCCGTCAAGATAAGGCGAAAAATTTCCTTTTAGTTCCGCTCCGACATAAAGCCCTGATTGAATATTAGTTTGAGCGATTAACGACTTAAATATTAAAAGATTAAATATTATGATAAATACAATTACAAATTTTATTAACTTCATTTATAAACTATAAAAAACAAAAACGCCATAATTATAATTCGGACTATTATAATAAAGCTTTATTATTTATCTGGATATAATAATTTATAATCTCTTTCTCTACCCGCTTTAAGATAATCTTCTGGAATCACTTTCCAATTATTCAATTTTTCAACTGTCACGCTACTTGCCTGATTTTCAAACCATTTCATCATATAAAATCTTAAATCTTTATCGGTAGATTTAATTACCAAATCCATATTTTGCAAAGTTTTCAAATCTATTTTAGCTCCCTGCGTCAAATGTCCGCCTCCGCCGCTTCCTCTGTAGGAATTAATCGCCACTTTATATTCTTTATTCAAATCGAAAGCAGAACCGTCCGACATAGAAATTATATTCACTCTCTCGCCGTAGCCTTTTCTAACATCGACAATATAATTTAGCCCGTCCATGCTTTCGTAATTATAAGTTTGAGTTAGAGTGTCGTAGGAATTATATCTATTATTAAAAATCAAATTTCCGTTAGCGTCTTTTTTGAAATATATCAAATGGTCGTTTATATTAGTCATTAAATTAAACCATCTACAATAAGAATATTCCATAATATCTTTGATTTGTTTTCCCGTTAATCTCATTACATAAAAGAAATTCTCGTAAGGATACAAATTAAACATATCTCTAACTTTAACTTTTCCAATATTCAAAACCGCGTCTTTGCTTAAAGGAGCGGCAAATGAAATATCCGCTTTTTCGCCAAGTTCTTTTTGCGCTATTTCAAATTGCAAATCATGAATAAAACTTAAAAAATAACTGTCGCCAAATATCGCCTCGTCCGAAGTTAATTTTGTGTTTAGCTCTCCTATATCTCTATCTACCCAAGTTTTAATTTTTTCTTTACCATCGTTAAATTTTTCCAAAAATTCTTTATCAGCCTCGTATTGCGAAGGGTCGATTAATTCTCCGTTAAAATCAATATTCCATTTTTTAGCGTCTTTATCGTAAATCATCCTAACATCTACCGAAGCGATTAATCTCGCCGCGTTTACTCCTCCATATATTGGGACAATTTTTCCGCTCGGACTTTTTACATCTTTTGTTTTTTGTTTTGTAATTTCATCGTAGCCTTTGCCACTCCATCCTTGATGGTCATGCCCCACAAATATTATATCGAAACCTTCCACTTCTTCTGCAACCAACTGACTCGCATTTTCGTTTTTATATTTTTCTTTATCTTCCGTATAATTCGCTCCCGAGTGAAATAGTCCGACAATCATATCGGGTTTTTCTTTTTCTTTTATGATTTCAATCCATTTTTTAGCGCATTCTACCATATCTTCGGCAATTATTCCTTCGTATAGAATTTTTGGAAGCTGTCTTTCTATAGCTGGTTCAATCATTCCTAAAATAGCAATTTTTATTCCGTTTTTCTTTATAATCGTATAAGGTTTGAAATAAGGCTCTTTAGTTTTTTCGTTTATTAAATTGGCGACTACGACTTTAGCTTTTATATCTTTTACAATTTTATCGTAAACATTATGCCCCGTTTCAATATCATGATTTCCCATAGTCACGACATCGTAATTCATATAATTCAAAACTTCCGCCCATATATGCTTTTCGTTTGTGGCGATAAAATTATAATAATAAACGGTAGGCTGTCCTTGGAGAGTATCTCCGTTATCAAGCAGTAAAACGGTTTTTCCTTCGCTTTTTAATTTTTTAATATAAGTTGAAATATTAGCCATCGAAGTGCTTTCTTCTTTATCGGTAATAAAATTATATGGAAAAATCATCCCATGAATATCCGTAGTTTCGACTATGGTAAAATTAACTTCGCCTTTCGGCTTGCATGAAAATAAAGACAATAAACTTGAAAAAATACTAAACATTAATAAAAAACCTTTCTTCATAAAATAAACCTCTATATTTATTTTATTAATATTATAACATGATTAAGGAATTAAATAAAATATCTTTATTCAATCTTCAAGACATTTTTTATAATTTCGATATTATCAATTATAAAACGAACCGCATTAAAAATATATAACGAAATTAAACAAATAAGAAATATAAAAAATATTCTTTTGAAAATAGTTTTTGCTTTGCTTTCTTTATCTTTTTCCCAAAAGAGTTCCACTATATCTTTTTTTCTTTTCTTTTTTTCATTCTTAAAAACTATTCTAAATATAACGGATAATATTAAATATAATAAACAAATTGCTATAACAAAATTAGCTATCAAATAAAAAATTATTATCTGTTCTTTATATGTCAAATTAATAATATTCAATTTTAACTCCGTATAAATTTTGTCATTACGAGGCTTTAGCGAAGTAATCAGCGCAAAATAGATTTTATTATTTTGGATTGCTTCGCTTCCTTTCAGTCGCTCGTTCCCTGCGGGACGCCTTCGGCGAATGACTATGCTTATTTATAAAATTAATCGTTTAATTTATATTTATACCAATAAGAATTTCCAACATGTTTTTGCATAACTTGTTTTATTCCGCTTAAATCGAATGTAGCCAATGTTTCGCCTGTTTTTTTATTTATTAATATGGCAGATTTACCATTATAAAGCATTTTTGTTAATACGGTAGACCTTCCTGATGGTATATTTATACAATCATCATATATATCATCTTCATAAAAATTACATTGCATATCATTACCTTCATTATCCGTTATAATTAAAGCTACACTATTGTCTCCTTTCTTTATTTGAGAATTATAAATAAAAACAGCAGAGTAATCATAATCTATATTAACGCCTATACCTATAGAAGCTTCATTTTCAAAATCATAATTACTAAAATAAATCAAAGGGTCTCCGCTCGTAGTATGTAAAGTGCCAACTTCCCATTTTGCGAAAACTACCGCAGAAAAAATTAAAAATAAAAATATAATCTTTTTCATAAAAACCTCCAATTACTTATTTTTTATTTCTTCAAAAGCATTTTTAAATTTTTTAGCAAAATCTGATTTTACTTCTATATTTTTAAATCCGCCGCTATTTTCGATTCTTATTGCTGTTAGAATTCCTATATTATTAACTCTTGCATTTGCATTTATAGTATATGTATCAAAATCATCCGTATCATATAAAAGCCATTTATATGTGCTTGATGTTTCGCCTTTATCAATTTTTGACATTTCGCTTGTATAATTAAGATTTATAAGATTATCATCACTAAATTTCAAAATTATTTTATTTTCTTTTGAAACCGTAAATGCAGCGCTACTTACATATAAAGCGTCCAAAATTATATTATCGGTATTTACCATTTTATTAAATCTTAATTTAATAGTCGTATCCCAACCCATTATAGTCATATAATCAGTTTGGTAATGTTGCGTTCCGTAAAAACTATCGTTAACAGTTTTAACTTTTACGGCGCAGGATATTAATAATAAAATTGGAAACAATAAAAATAATTTCTTTAATTCTTTTAATTTTAATAATTTTTTCATAAAATAAATTCCTAATTGATTTTTTATAATTATATAGATTATTAGCAATTTTTCAAGTATTTTTATATAGTAATTGATAGCATTGCAGCCGTTATTATAAATTTTTTTAAAAAAATTTTATTTTAACTATTGACAAAATTAAAACAATATGTTAGAATTAACTAACAATAAAAGAGATTGTATTATTTTTGCGAACGACTTTGTATCCTAAATTGATACAATATATTTTATAACCTTCATTTAATTAAACTGTTTAAGGCGCCCTCAAAAAAGGGCGTCTTATTATTTAACATTAAATAAAAATATAAATATTTTTTAAGATATTGATGCAAAAATATTTTATCTATTTTTTATAATATTTAATAATTTATTTGAAATTTTTATCTATAAGTTTTTCGTAAGTTCCGTTTGTCATAATTATTGAAATTCCTTTATTTATATTTTCAAGTAGAGAAGTATCTTCTTTTCGGACCGCTATCGCGTAATCTTCTTGAATGGCATCGCTTTCTATAAGTTTAATTTCAGCGTTATATTTTGCAAAATTTTTGCACGGCTCTTTATCGAATACTATAGCGTCAATCTTTTTTTCTTTTAAAGATAGAACGGCTTCCGCTCCAGTGTTAAATTTTCTAACATTTACTTTTTCGTTTTCCGTCATAATAGTATCTCCCGTAGTTCCTATTACCGTTCCGATATTCTTTCCTTCAAGGTTAGCAAAATTTGTTATGCTATTATCGTCTTTATGAACTAAAATAACTTGACTCGACACATAATAAGTTTCAGAAAAATTAACAAATTGTTTTCTCTCTTCGGTTACGGTCATCCCCGCTATAATAACGTCTATCTTTTTGGTTTGTAACGCTGGCAAAAGTCCCGCAAATTGCATTTGATTAAATTCGACTTTCATACCCGTTAATTTGGCTATTTCGCTCATTATATCGTAGTCGAATCCAGCAATATTTCCATTATCCAAATAACCGAAAGGAGGAAAAGCGGCGTCTATTCCGACATATATTATTTTATCTCCAGTATTTTCTAAATTACCAGAAGAATTTTCGTTATTACTACCGCAAGATAATATTAAACCAGATACAACCGTAAAAATTACTATTATTCTTTTCATTTTTATTCTCCAATTAAAAATTAATAATTTATTGGTTAAACATTATATTATAAACTATAAGAATGTCAAGCGTTTATAATTTTATTAAATTAACATAATAATTAGTATTGATATAATAATTTTTTAATATATAATAAAATCATGGAAGTTAACATATTACAAAATAATTGGACGGAAAGTCTAAAAACCAGAATATACGGCAGAAACTTAAAACTGTTTGAAAGTATAGAAAGCACTAATAAAAAAATGCTTGAAGACTTAAATAATAATGAAAGTTTAGAGGAAGGAACGGTTTATATAGCCTTAAAACAAACTTCTGGAAAAGGAAGCTATGGGAATTCTTGGGCTTCCGATAACGATTTGGGATTATGGTTGACCGTTTTGCTGTATTATCCGTTTAAAAAAGAGGTTTTGACTTTTTTGCCATGCATAGCTTTAACTAAATTGCTAAAAGAAAAATATAATATTAACGCTCATATAAAATGGCCCAACGATGTTATTGTAGAGCATAAAAAAATATCGGGAACTTTGATTCAAATTACGACTATAAACGACAAAAAAGCATGCATAATCGGAACGGGAATCAATTTATATCATAACGAAAACGATTTTGATTTTGAGATAAGAAATAAAGCGACTTCATTATTTTTGGAAACTAAAATAAAAGTGGATTTGGAAGATTTTTTTAAAGAATTTATTTATTATTTTGAAGAAATTTATTTGGGCAAAAAAAAATTAATCGAATTATTTAAAGAAAATAGCAAAATAATTGGAAAGAAAATTAAAGCAAAAAAAGACGGAAAAGAAATCGAGGCTTTCGTCAAAGATATAACCAAAGAAGGATATTTGAAAGTGAAAGTAAATAATAATGAAGAGGTCTGGATATCGAGAGCTTCGCTTGATATAGATACTTTTTATTGATTATAATTAAAATTAAAAATATTAAATAAATTAAAATAAAAAATAAAAAAGAGGAAAAAATATGAGAAAACCAATTCCGTATAAAAAAACAGAAGAGAAAAAAAAGTTAAATAAAAAAAGAATAGTTTTATTCATAATATTTGAAATTATTATAATAATACTATCAATAGTGACTACGGCTATAATTTCTTTATTATTCGGACTATCTCCTTATATAAGCGCGGGAATAAGCGCCTCTATATTAATCATCCTTACGATATTTATATCAAAAGAGATTCTTTTAAAAAATTAATAATTGATATTTAAGTTAAATATGTTATATTTTATCATACAATTATTTTTAACTGATAATTTTAAGGTGAATTGCAATGTTCGACAATAATGTTTTTTATATAATGAAAGAACTCGACTCTATATATAATGTGGTAGTTGAAAATTTAGGAAAGGAATTATTGAGTAAAGAAATCAATCATTTGGAATACGAGCCTAAAATGGACAGAATAAATATCAATAATTTTATATTTATTAGATTAATTGTCCAAAACGAGGACGACCATAAGGAAATATATTACGATATTTATGTAGTCGATGAAAACGGAAACGATACGGAACATGCTATGATTAATGTTCAAAGACCGTTTAAGAGGCTGGTTGATAAAATAGATTATTTAATCAAATTGGATTATTGATTTAAATTATGTATCTAATCTACGCTTTAATGTCTTCAATATTCGCTTCTTTGACCGCTATATTTATAAAATTAGGATTATCGAATATTAATTCAAATTTGGCAACGGCGATAAGAACTATAATAATTTTGATTATGTCTTGGATTATAGTTTTTTATACGAATTCTTTTGAAAACATAAAATCGATTAATTCAAAAAATTTAATATTTTTAATCGTTTCGGGAATATCTACGGGCTTATCTTGGATATTTTATTTCAAAGCGCTTCAAATTGGAGATGTTTCAAAAGTCGCGGTAATCGATAAACTTTCGATTGCTTTTACGATTATTTTAGCGTTTATATTCTTAAAAGAAACTATAACCTTAAAAACGATTATTGGAATTATTTTTATTGTCGCTGGGACTTTAATAATTAGTTTATAATTTATAAAATTCTTTTATCTCTCTTGCGACTTTCTCAATATCTTCGGGCTTTATTTTTTTATGTTCTTCTCTTCTAAACCAAGTTAATTGTCTTTTTGCGAAATTTCGAGTTCGTTTTTTTATAATCTCTTTAAGTTCCTCAAAACTCATAGAATCGTTTACTAAATAATCGTAGCATTCTTTATAGCCGATTGCCTGCATCGAAGTGCTATCAATATCGACATTCATATTTATTAGAGATTTAACTTCTTCGAGCAAACCTTTATCAAACATAGAATCGACTCTTTTATTGATATTATTATAAATCGTTTCTCTGTCTAAATCCAAAATATAACTTATATAATCAAAATCGATTATTTTTTTTCTTTCTTTTTTGAGTTCCGAAAATTTTTTCCCCGTATTATAAAAAACTTCCAAAGCTCTAACGACTCGTCGCGCGTTAAATCTGTCTATATTTTCCGCAGAATCTTTATCTATTTTCAAAAGTTCAAAATATAAAGAATCGAGTCCTTCGTTTTCTATTTTTTCGTATAGTTTTTTTCTGATTTTAATAGAATTTTCTTTATTGTCGTTGGTTTCGTCAAATATTCCGTATTTTATAGAATCTATATAAAAACCCGTTCCTCCGACACCAAAAATTGGCTCTTCCTCTTTTGGAATATTTTGAATTACATTTTTGAATATATCGAGATAATCTTTGATATTGAAATTAAAAGAAGGCTCTACAATATCTATCATTTTATAATTATATTTTTTTATTTCTTCGGGAGCAGGTTTTGCCGAACCGATATCCATATATTTATAAACTTGCATAGAATCTACGGATATTATAGTCGCTTTATTAAAATAATTGTCGATTAGTTTATGGACAAAAGCGCTTTTTCCAGAGGCTGTCGCTCCCGATATAAAAACGATTTTTTTCACTTTATAATATTAATAATTATATATTTTTTTATAAATCTTCTTCTTTGTTTTTGGAAGCTCTTTTCCTTCTTTTTGGTTTTTCTTCTTCCTCGTCGTCTTCATCGTCATAAGATGTCGCGGAGATTTCTTCAATTTCTTCGTCTTCTTTAGGTTCTTCTATCGCGTAGGTTTCGGCATCGTATCCCGTTTCGGAACTTTTAAAAGGAGCGTCTTCGTCAACCGAAATATTAATATCTCCCTCGTATTCGTATTTAATACTTCCGTCAAGTATATTTTTAATAACGGTCGGTATATATTTTCCGTTTCTGTATTTTGTTTCGTTTCTTAATAAATCTCCGCCATTTTTTGCAAGTTCAATCATCGCTCTGCTAAGTTCGTAGCGGTTTCCTTTATATTCTATAAGTTTTTTTAACGGTATTATGCCCATATATACTCTCCATAAATTATTGATTATTTTTTTGAATTAATAGCTTTTTCAAGCTCTTTATAAGCGTTCTCTATTTTCTCATTTTTAATTATAAAGTCGAATTTGTCTTTATGCTCCAATTCTCTTTTGGCATCCCATATTCTAATTTTTATATCTTCTTCGGATTCCGTTCCTCTATACTTAAGTCTATTTTTCAAATCTTCTATCGAAACGGGTTCTATAAATATATATTTAGCTTTTATTCCCTTCTCTTTAAGAAATAAAGCGCCCTGAATATCCAAATCGAGTATCAAAACATCGTTTTTCTTTTTTGCCTTCTCAATTTCTTCAAACGAAGTCCCATAATAATGTTCATGAACATTAGCCCATTCCAAAAATTTCCCTTCGTTTATCATCTCTTCAAATTTTTCTTTATCTATAAAATAATAATCTTTGCCTTCGACCTCTCCGCTCCTTTTATCTCTTGTCGTATGCGAAACGCTAAAAAGAGTTTTAGGATGTTCTTCCAAATACTTTTTTATTAAAGTGGTTTTACCCGCAGCCGAAGGGGCAGTAATAACAACAACCTTACCCATAAGATATCCAATAAAGAATTGCAATAATTATACTATAAATACAAAAAAAATCAAGCGCAATTATTTAATTTGTTATAAAAGCGCTTGACAAAATTTTAAAATATTTTATAATTTAGCTTATTATGATAAAAATAATAAATTATAGCTTCATGAAGCCAAGCCAAGCCAAGCCAAGCCAAGCCAAGCCAAGCGTTTCACTTTAAACTTTTTTCAAGTTTATGTTTACTTAACTATTATAAAATATTATTTTATTTATTTATTAAAAATCTATTCAAATTCTTTTTTGAATTTATTAAATTTTTATATGACAAAATTGTTTATATATTTGAATTTTTTATATATTTTTCAAAAAATTACTGTGAAAAATCCATTTTTTCGGTATTTATCATACATGAGTATCACTGTATGATACTAGTTGTATGTTATAATATAAATAAAAAATTTAAAAATGCCATAGACAAGGCGAAGGAGAAATAACATGTCAAATTATTATTTACACAGAATTTCGCAGGAAGCTAAAATATCATATCCTCTATTAGATAAACAAGGATATATTTCTATGAGCGCAGACAGTCTTTTTGGTGAAAAATTATACGAAATAGTAAAGAAAAAAGATATTGAAGCTTTTAAAAATCATGTAATAGAGCAGTGGGGGATATTTCCAAAAAGCGCTTGGTTCGTTTGGAGATTTATAAATTTTAATAAAGGAGATTATATAGTAGTTCCAAAATGGGGAGGATTATTTTCAATATATGAAATTACGGAAGATAAATTTTTAGGTAGAAAAGATTTAGATAATACAATAAAAAGTTTAGATACATATAAAGATGAAAATTATGGACTTGATTTATTTTGGAAAGTAAAACCTTTAGCTGAAAATTTATTGAGGTGCAAATATGCGGACGCCTTTCTTACAGCGAGAATGCATTATTTTGGAACTAATATAGATTGCAACGATATAAAAGAATCAATAGATAATTCAATAAAAGGATTTAAAGAAAATAAACCAATAAATTTATTTGCAGACATAATAGAAGATTGTAGCGAAAATATTTTGAAATTGATTAAAGAAAAATTAAACCCAGCAAAATTTGAAAAATTAATAGAATTATATTTCAAACAATGCGGAGTAAATTATGTGTATAAGCCAAGTAAAGTAGACAACAGAGAAGGAGATTGCGACGTAGAAGCCTTATTTAAACATACAAAAACTATTATACATGTTCAAGCCAAATTTTATAATGGTATTGCCGATGAGTGGGCTATAGAACAGATTAATGACTTTATTAAAAATAAATCAGAATATGATGGATATATTCATATAGGTTGGGTAATATCAACATGTGATGATTTTTTCGATGAAGCAAAGAAATTGGCATCTCAAAATAATATACTATTGATAAATGGAAAAGATTTTGCAGAAATGCTTATTGTAGCTGGAATATCTTCTTTAGAAGGCGGAGACTTATGACTTATAAAATATTTTTAAATAAATATAATTTTTTTACATGATAAACATGGTAATGTAATCAATACATTATTATGTTTTATTTTAGAGTTTGCATAGATTTCAACTTAGAATTTACATTATGTAAATTCTAATAAAAACAAGTATCTGTATATAATACTTGTTGCATGTTATAATTATTATATAAAAAATTATTGAAACAGGAGAAAATAAAATGCAAAATAATTTAACCAAAAAAGAAATTAATAATTTATATAATTGGGCTAAAAAATATGATATTAAAGAATTGCAAACAAAAGATAGAAAAATTATTAAATATTAAAAAACTCTATATATTTTCGAGAAATTTAAAAGTATTGACTAAAGAGATAGGAAATTTAAAAAAACTTAAAGATTTTACTTTATGGCTAAATAATTTAACAAAATTTCCTAAAGAAATTGTAAATTTAGTTAGGCTTGAGCGTTTAGAAATAAATCGTGGAGATAACTTAAAAGAATTTCCAAAAGAGATTATAAATTTAGTTAAATTAAAAGATTTAGAGATAAGTCATTGTAATAAAATAAAAAATCTACTAAAAGAAATTGAAAATTTAACTAAATTTAAAAGATTTAGAATTAAAATGTTAAGTTTAAGTAAAATATTTAAATAAATAAAATTTAAATATTTAATATAAATAATTGACAATTTAAAATATAAGTATAATATAAAAGTAGGAGGAATTTTTATGACAGAAGTAGAAAATCAAACTATTAATTTATTAAAAGAAAAAATAAATTAATAAAGTTGTAAATTTAAAAATAACAAGGAGACTAATATAGCAAATATGATTGTTTTCGTTATGGTTGTAATAACTATTCTTTATTTTAATTACAAAAGGTATGGGTTCTAAAAATTCTAAAAATCCCAATAGCTCGCTCAATAACTTGAGTAAGGAAGAAAAAAGAAACAGATGTATAAATGAAATAAATTTTTTAATAGAAAAGTATGGAATTAGTGAAGCAACTGCTTTTCACGAAGATTGGTTTTTAGAAGAAAGAGGGATAGACATAGATATAGATAAAGAAGTATTATTTGAATTATACGATATAAAATATAAAAATAAAGAAAGAGAAATTGACGAAAAAATTGAATATGTTTATATCCACATTGAAAACTGCCAAGAGAAAGAGGAAATAGAAAAAGTTAATAAATATAAAGAAATATTATTGCATTTTCACGGGCTAAAGCAAGAATATTAAGAAAATAAGAAAAGGAAGGAACAAGAAAAAATACGAGCTTCTAATGAAATAGAACATAATATAGAAAATAATCGTTTTATAGAAACTAATATGCCCCTTATTGCAGGAGAAGGATGTTTTGAAATTTTTGATAATATAGAACATTATGAATATAAAATAAGATACGGGGCTACATATAAATGGAAAATAATTAATCCCTTTATTTTTGAAAAAGTCGAATAGTAAATAAGTTATAAAACTATATTGACAATTATATAAACAAATGACAAGGAAATATAAAACAAGTGGTTTCAACCCATTTGTTATTTGAAGTTTAACGACTTCTCTTCATAAAAAGGCGTTCTGTCAGAGACAACAAGGCGGCTCGTGCAGGGTGAACCTATTGTGTTAATGTTAACAACCATGAAAAAGCATGCAAGGGGTTGAACCCCATTGTTATAAAAATTATGAATAAGCTTTAAAAATTTTTAAAAATAGTATTGACATATATATTAACATAATATATTATTATGTTAATATATTTATGTTAATTATATAATTTGGAGATTTTTATGTTCCCTATTCTTAACTTTGCGCTAATGTTTATAATTCCTATTATAGTCGTTGGAATCGCCAGGATTATTGACAATAAAAGAAATTCCAATATGGGTAATTTCAATAATATTTTTGAAGAAGAAAAAGCGGCCTTGGAGGGAATAGTAGAAGAGAAAATTTCCGAAGTGAGGGATAACGCTATAGATTTGGAAATTGCCGTTAAAAAAGCGGGGTTCATAAGTAAATCTATGGAAGAAGATTTGGCTAAACTTAATACTAAAATAGAATCCTACAAAGATTATAAAGCGGCGGTTTCTCAATATCAGGAACAAGTAGACGCTTTGGAAGAAGCTTATTTGGATATTTTAAATAAAGTCGACACGGTTTTAAAGGAAAGAAACACGATAGAAAAAACCTATAAAAGAATTTCCGATGTAAAAACTAAAATGATAGAATTGGAGAAAAATGTCTCTTCGGTGCAAGATAAACTTATAGAATCCTACAATTCAAAATTAAACGACTTCGAATCCGAATTATATAAAAGATTCGATTCGCTTACTTCTAACCTACTCGATAGAGACGCCCGTTATACCGATATGGCGGAACAAGAAAAAGAAAAAATATCGGCATTGACAGAAGAGTTTAAACTTCATGTGTCTAAAAAAGAAGAGCTATTTACAAATCAACTTACTCAACTTGCCGAAAGAACCGCAAAAAACAATATCGAACAGTTGTCGGAATTATTTGAAAAAAGCAGAGAGGAACTTATTAATAAATATTCTTCATTTGCAAACGAAATCGATTTGAAATCAAAAGGAATCGAAGAAAGATACGAAACTTTAAGCCAATCGAAAGACGGACTCGAAAACGAATTAATCAATTTGAGAGATACTATTCATGACAGATTAAATTCAATAACCGAATCAACCGTTTTGGAATTTAGAGACGAAATGGAAAAAACTAAAGAAATTTTATATTATTCTTTAAGAGAAGGACTTGAAAAAATAACTCAAGATAAAGAAAAGTTTTTAGAATCTATCGAACAAAAAGCCGTTTATTTGGAACAATCTATAGACGATATAAAAGATAAAGCCGATTTTATTGCAAACGATTACGCGGAGAGAACGAATCGATTGGATTCGGATTTTACCGCGCTTAAAGACGATATAAACAGGAGATTATTAACAGAGGTAGAAATTTTTTCAAATAGTATAAGAGAGGTTCTTGAAAACGAAAATGACGGAGTAATAACTCTTTACAGAAATAAAACAAAAGAATTATCCGATTTAATTATAGCGTTGGATTGTATGAGCGAAGAAACTCTCCTTAAAGCCGAAAGCAAATTTGAAGAAATTTCAAACGACATAGAAAAATTAAAAAACGATATACTCTTAAAAACGCAGGATGATATGGAATATTCTATAGATAACGCGAGAGGTTCTTTAATAGCCGAAATAAACGAACTTAGAACGGATGTCGAAGGCGAAACTAATTTATTAAAAGAAAAAATAGAGGAAATACATTATCAAACCTCGGAGTTCTCTTCCATATTAGGCAACAAACAAGAAGAGATATTGGACGCTTTAAGTTTAGAAAAAGAGTATTTATATAAGGATTTGGAAACTCATGCAAATTCTAAAATGCAAGAATTGGAAAATCAATATAATAGCATAAAATCTAATTTGGAAGAAAATATAGAAAATTATATTAAAAATACCTCTTCCAATTTGGGCGATATGGATAATAAATTGTCTATTCTAAAAGAAAAATATAATGAAGAATTTAATAATATAGAAAAATTAAGCAGAGATACTGAAAACAATATTAAAGAAAATATTGAAAGGAGAATAGAATTATTGGAAAAATCTTCTTCCGATATAAAAAATTTAATCGATATTTCAAATGAAAAATTAGAAAACGGAATAATGGACGCCAAAAATAATATTAACGATATTAAAAATAATTTAATCGAATACGGCGATTCTTATATAAACAATTTGACTAATCAATTGAAAGAACTAATTGAAAATTATGAAGAAACAAAAATGAAAACCATAGCCGAAAGCGTGGATAATGTTCGTAAATCCGTTGAAGAAAGCGAGAGAAAGCATAACGATATAATTAATAATTTGGAAACTTCTTTAGACGAATTTAAAAATAAAGTTAATAACATCGTAGATGATAATATTAAATATAGCGAAGAAAATAAAAAAGATATAGTCGATACGCTTCATAACGAATTAATTAAAGCCACCGAGTCTTTTGAAAATCTTTTAAATAGCAAAAGAGAAGGTATGAATAAAATTAAAGACGAACTTGAAGATATTATGCATAGAGTGGAATTCGGAAAAGAATCTTTTGAAAAAACTATAAACGGCGTTTACGAAAAAGCGGATAACAAAGAAAAAGAATTAATCTCCGATATAGAAAATAAATATAACGATTTGGTAGAAAGAATAGATAATTTATTTGAAGAAAAGAAAACCGATTTAAATAGTATGAACGCAAAATATTATTCTATTATCGAAAATACTTTCGGAGAGCTAAAAGAAGAATACGAAGAGTTAAGACATCATTCCGATTTAATTACGGACGAGTATAAAGTCCGCATGGACACTTTGGCAATGAAGCTTAATGAGATTTCTTCCAATGCGGATAATATACAATACAGTATAGACAACAAACTTAATTATATAAATGTATATGTTAATGATATAAGGGAGAATATAGAAGGTAAGGTGAAAGATATAAGCGATTATATTGACGAGAAGCGAGAATATATCGAGAGCAGGGCTAACGGTATATTTGGGGAAGCTGAAGAAAGCATAAGCAATAAGGTTGAGGAACTTAAAGAGTTGATAGAGTCTGCGGTAGAGAAGTATCGAGAGGAGATAAACGAGATAGAAAATTATAGACTTGAAGAGAATCAAAACATATTGGAAGATGTTGAGAATATCGGGGAACAAATCAGAGAAGATTACGAGGGTTATTTAAATAATCTTAAAGAGTTGTATGATAGCGAGAAAAGTTCTTTAAGCGATTATGCCAATCAATTGAAAAACGAGATAGAAAAAAACAGAGAAGAGTCCGAAGCGAAACATTTGGAAAACGAAACTAACTATATAGACGAATATCTTAATAAAACTTCTTTAAAGATAGACGAGAAAGTTAATGGACTAAATCAAACTTTAAACGATTCTTTCAATACCTTATATAAAGGCGTAAATGATTTGCTTGAAAAAACCAAAGATATGTATAATACCAAAGCGTCCGAGTCCATTGAAGAGATGAAGAGTTATGCGGATGAGCTTGTAGACAACAGAATCGAAGCCGTAAATTCGGTTGTAGAGGGTTTAAAGAACGAGTTTAGCGAATTAAAAGATGGAATAGATTACAGAATCAGAGAACAGGCGGATAATTTAATTTCAAATAATGAAAGTATATTGTCAATATTTGACGACTATGATAAAAAACTTAAACATATAGAGGAACTTTCTAATTTAATAAATGAAATTAAAAGCGATATAAATAACGAAATGGAGTATTTGAAAGACGGTTTATCGTTTAGAGACAATGAAATAGACAGGACTATAGAGTCGATGAAGTCGTCATTGATAGACAGGGAAGAGTATGTAAAATTATACGACAGCGAAAAAGAGCTATTAACCAACCAAATAGATGATTTGAGAGAGGAATTAGAGCTATTGAAATCTCAAACTTTAAGAGCTAATGAAATAGAGCTACCTACCCTATTCGAAAAAGAAAAAGAAAAGATAGAAAATATGTTCGATGAATTTTCCAATAGCTTACTTAACAGAGTTTCCGATAATGAAAGCGATTTAACATATATTAAAAATCATTTATCGGAAGAGAAAAAAAATCTAATATCGCAAATAGAATCTTTGAGAAACGATATCAATGAAATTAAAGATGATAATAGAATCGAATTATTGAGCGAAAATAAGACTCAACTTGAAAATTCTTTAATATCTTTGAGAGAAGATTTTGATAAGATAATAAATTTAGAAAATAATTTTTCTGAATTGAAGAATAAAATCGAAGGAATAGATTCGAATTTAAAAGACGATATTGAAACTTTATCGGATAAACTAAAAGATTTTAAATATAGTATTGAAAGCAGAGTCGACGGCGATTCCGAAGATTTATTTAACAATTTGGAAACGCTCAATAAGGATTTTAAATTAGTAAAAGACAATCTTATTGATTCTATCGATAAAACAAAAGCTATAGAATCAAAAATAGACTCGGTATTTAAAGATTTCAGCGATGAAAATAAAGATTTTAAAAACAGATTGGAAAAACGAATCGCTCATTTTGAAGATATATGGTCGGATAGCCATAAAGTTAGAAGTATGTTTAACGACGACATAAGAATGGAGGTAGAAAACTTAAGAAAAGAGGCTGATATTAAATTTGACAATTACATCTTAGATTTGAAAGATAGAATGGATAATATAGAAAAAGGCATAGGTGCTTGGAAAGAAGGCAGTTTGAAAGAATTATTAAAACAATTGGAGGAAGCTAAAAAGAGTATAGAGAGCTTTATAGGAAGCTCGGAAAGTAAAAAAGACGAGTTCATTACCGAGATGTTAAGAAATATAGAGAGCAAGGAGAATGAGATTTATTCTCGTATAGATAATAATATAAACGAAAGAATATCAAATATAGAAAATAAATTAAACGATATAGACGATAAAGTAAATAACGATATAGAAAATAATTTAGAAAATATTCGTAAAACTATAGAGGAAGCCGTATACAAATATAACGAAGAGATAAAAAATATAGAACATTATAGAATTAATGAAAAAGATTTATTGACTAACGATATAAAAGAATTGGCTAATAGCATACGAGAAGATTATGAAGAATATTCGATAATGCTTGATAAGATGTATAAGAACGCCTCTTCGGAATTGGGAAGTAGCCTTCAAAATATAAAAAATGAAATAGATATGATTAAAAACGAAGCTGAAACTGAAGTTATATCAAACGAAAAAAATTATATAGATGGATATTTAAAAGAATATTCTAAAAAATTAGAAAATAAATTATCTAAAAAATTTGATATGTTGGAAAATAGCAAAAGAGAATTGGACGATATGATAAAAGAATCGTTTAATAATCTCAATGCCGATTTGGAAAAAGCTATAAATAGATTTGAAGAAAAATCTGACAATATGATTCAAGATACAGTATCTCATTTGGAAAGTAAAATCGGAGACGCTATATCGGAAGATAAAGTTAAAGAAATGTATAACAAAGTAGATGAAAAAATATCCGATATAGAGGACAAATATAATGTCTTAGAGAAAAAAATTAATAATACTAAAAATAATAAAGTTTATATAAAGAAATTGGAAGAAAAAATAAATAAATTCTCCGAACAATTGGACGAGAAAATATCGGATATTAATGAGAAATATGAATCTGTAAATCAATATTTCAACGATAAATTTGTAAATATAGAAAGTTCCATATTAAATAATGAGCAAATAAATCAATTAAAAGAAAATTTCGTATCTTTTAGAGACGAAGTATTAAATGCAAATAAGGATAATATAGCCGAATTATTCGAAGAAGAAAAAATTAAATTTGAACGCTCTTTCGATTCTTTCAGCAAATATATGATTGAAAAAATAAATAACTCCAAATTCGATATTGAAGAAATAAAAAACTCTATCTTGGATGAAAAAAATTCAATATTGGCTAATATAGATGCTTTCAGGCTTGAATTGGACTCTTTAAAGAATAACGACATACTCGATAATTTGGAATCGGATAGAATAAAATTAGAGCAGGCTTTCAATTCTTTAAAAGAGGATTTTGAAAAACTTTCTAATTTGGAAAACGAAGTTTACGATTTGAGAGATAATTTTGAAGGAAAGAATTTTGCATTAAGAAACGAAGTTGAAAAACTATTGGAAGAAGTGTCCAATATGCATGAACAATTAGGCAAAATAGAAAATAATATAACCGTTTTGGAAGACGGCAGTTTAAACGATTTACTAACCGAATTAAAATATGCAAAAGAAAATATAGATTTATTTATTGAAAGTTCGGAAGATAAGAAAAACGAAATAATTTCTAAAATAGAAGATTCAAATAGAAAATATATCGATTCTTATTTGGAAGAATATATATCGGAGTCTAAAGAATGGATGGAGAAAATAGAAAATATAGAAAATCGTATTAGCGATTTGGTAAACGATAAAGAAAGCGATATAATAAATAAAATATCTGCTTATGAAGATGAAATTGAAAATAAACAGTCCGCTTCATTTGAATCTATGAGAAAAGAGTTATTAGATTTATACGATTCATTTAAAAATAACGCCGATTCCGAAAATTTAAACTATATATCGGATAAATTATACTATATAGAAAATTCGGTTATTCAATTAGAAGAAAATAATAAAACTATTTCAAGTAAAATAGACGACGATAAAAAAGAATTGTCCGAATCATTAAATAATTTAATAAATGAGTTCGAAGCGTTTAAATCCACAATAGATGAAAAAATTGAAAATCGAAATTCGGATAAGAATATAATTTTATCTTCCGCTAACGAATACGAAGATAAAATATCCGATTTGAAATCCGCTTTTAAACAAGAATTGGAAAATATAAATGATAATATAAATAACAATAACAAAGAATTTAACGAAAGAATTGAAAAACGTATAGAATTCTTCGAAAATTCTTGGGCTGATAAAAACAATATAGAAGAATTATACGGAGATTTATTAAACGATAAATTTGAGTCGTTAAAAGAAAAATTAGAATCTAAATTAAATCTATCTTTAGAGGAATCCTTTGAAGAGTATAAAGATAGAATAATAGAAATGGAAAAAGATTTGAATTCTTGGAAAGATAATAATCTTAATTCTCTTATAAATGGATTAGATTCTGTTAAGGAAAATATCAATTTCGTAAATAACAATGATATTACGAATATTATAAATATGATAAACGAATTAAAAGAAAAAATAGAGAATATAGATAATAAAGAAAACGAGTTTGCCTCCTCTTTTGAAAATAAAATATCCGATGTAGAAAACAGTATGGAGGCATTCGAGGACAGACTAAAAGATATAGAATACAATCAAAATACTATAAACGACGATATAGAAAAATACATATATAAATTGGATAATGTATTAAACGAATACGAGGAGCGTATGAAGTCTAAACTTGCAAGTATTCAAACTTCCATCAAAGAAGAAAATAATGTGGCTATGGATTATGTAAGTTCATTTAAAAATGATAATTCAAAAGATATGGATACAAGATTATCCGATTTGGAATCTTATATAAAAAGACTTGATAATAATGCATCTGAACTTTCCGGCGAATTGGCGAAAGATAAAAAAGATTTGATAGAAACCGTATATCAACTTAAAAAAGATATGTATTCTAAAATAGAGGAAGATTTAGCATCTTTGAAAGATAATCTTCCTAATATGGAAGAGCTTACCGATTTATTCGTAGCGGAAAAAGAGGAATGGAGAGATGAATTTGAAACATTTAAAAATGAAATTTTCAACTATCAAATAGAAAACAAAAATTTTGCCGAAATATTCGAAGAAGAAAAAGCAAGATTAATAGAAGAATTGGATAATTTTAAATCGGCGGTTAGGGTAGAATATATGTCTAACGAAGATAAATTAGACTCTATCAAAGAAGAATATTTAAATAACTTCAATAGTTTATTGGACGCCGAAAAAGAAAAATTGCATTCTTCACTCGAAGATATAAATAGAAAATTTGAAAACTTAAAAGATAATTCAATTACTGCAGACGAGGTTAAAAAACTTATAAATAAATATAAAGAGAGTATAACTTCGTCCGTAGAAAACAGAAAAGAAGAAGCCTCAAATAATATTGAAACGGTAGATAAAACCTATATAGATAACCTTATCGAAAAAGAAAGATTAAGAATAAACGAAATATTGGACATGTTTAAGAAAAATTTAGAAGAAAATTACTCTACAGTTGAATCTGTGGCGGAAGTATTGTCTAAAGAACAAATTTCCATTGACGATAAACTCGCCGAAATGAAAGAAAATATTCTTAAAGATATTCCGACTATCGAAGATATAAGCCAAATATTTATAGAAGAAAAAGATTCTCTCAAAGAAGAATTTGTTTCGCTTAGAGATGAAATTTTAGGCTCAATGCCGACTTCCGAAGATTTTGAAAATATGTATAAGGAGCATGAATCTCAGCTTAAAAATAGTTTCAATATTTTGGAAGAAGATTTTTCAGAAAGCATAAAGCGATATAAAGAAAATATAATGAATGAAATATCCAATTTCAAAAACGAATTCTCCGAAAGAATAATTAATATCAACAATTTGGCGGAAAATTTGAAAATAGAAAGAGAAAGATTATCCGCAGAAATTGAAGAGATAAAAATGAAATACGAGAGCGGAGCTATCTATTCAAACGACGCTTTGAATTCGATAGAAAACGATAAAGATAAGCTTGTAAACGAATTCTTAAATTTCAAAAAATTCATTTCCGATTTAACTAAAGAACAGGAAGCGGCTATTAATGTATTGTCGGAAGAAAAACTAAAGATAGTTGATAATATTGAAGAATTAAATAATAAAATTTCTTTAGATATTCCAAGCAGAGAAGAAATTTCCTCTATGATAGAAGAAGAGAAAAAATATATAATGAATATGTTTGAAAGTTTGCAAAACGAAGCTTTAAGCGACAATTTTTCTTATGATACATTTAGAGACGATATTATAAAAGTATTTGAAGAATCCAACGAGGATTTTAGAAAAAGAGTGGAAGCGAGAATAGAACATTTTGAAAACGCTTATTCTGATCCGGATAAAATTAAAGTGTTTTATAGGGACGCTATAGATATGGAAGTCGATAATTTGAAAAGCGAAGCATTAAATATATTTGCAAATATAGAAGATAGAGTCGAAGAGGCTAAAAATAGAGTCGATGCCATAGAAAATGAAAAAGTTCGGGGTATTATGGACAAAATAGACGAGGCTCAAAATAATATAGACGCTTTGGTAAAAACCATAAAGATTAATCTAAAAGAACAGGAGAATGAGATTAAAATGTTAGGACAATCTCATCTACATATATCGCAGGATATAGAAAATGTTCGTAAAGAAAGAGAAGCTTTAATAGAAATGGTTAAAAATAGCGATATAAATATAAAAAATAAACTCGATAGTTTAACCGAAGCCGTAGCTGACGCGGCAAATAAAGCCTCCGAAAGAATAGCTAAAAAAGAAAATCTCTTTAACGAAAGAGTTAAAGAGATTGAAGATTATCTTAATTCTATAGAAAATCATATAAACAGCGATTATTTAAATAAATCAAAAGAAACTATAGATAATTTAGTAGCTTCTTTCAACGAACAAATTATAAAAGAAACAAACGATTTAACTCCTCATATAATGACCGCCGTTCAGGGATTCATAAATAAAGAGACGAGTAAATTTGATAAATTCTCAGATATTAAGAAATCTATGGAAGATATAGAGCAAGCAGTCAATAATAAACTAAACGAATCTTTTAATATCATAAACGGCAAACTCGACGACAATATGAAAGAATTGAGTAAAAAATTATCCGATTATGAAGAAGAAATTATAAGCGAATTTAAAATGTCAATAGGTTTGGAGGAAGAAAAGGCCATAGATGAAATAAAAGAAAGATATAACGAAGAGATGGCTAAATTAAAAGATATGTATCTTACCTCCGAAAAATTCTACGCTGACAGAGAGGAGAGAAATCATGCATCTTTCACCACATTATTTGAGGACAGTTATAAAGAATATAAAGATAAAATCAATTCTCTATATGATGAAATTGAAAATAGCAAATCAAATTTGACTAATTCGGTTAATGATATGACTAATAAACTAATGGAAGCTCTTAAAATAAGAGACGAGTTTATAAGCTCGGTTGAAAATAACCATGAAAAATTAAAAGATGTGGAAGAGAAAATGAAAAATTTGGAAAATGAATTTACCCCTTCCATAGAAAAACTAAAGTCAATTATAGAAGAAAAGGCGTTGGAATTACAAAATAAAATAGACAAATATTCCAACGATATAGAAAAGCAAGGAAAAAAATTCAACGAAAGATTGGAAGAATTATCAAGTAACGCCAAGTTATCCGTGGAAGATAAAGTCGGGGAATTAGATTTCTTAATAAATAATATATCCGAAAGAATAGACGAATTGTTGAAAAATAAGGATTCTCAATTTTACGAATTAAAATCAAATTATGAAAGCTTATCCGAATCATTATTAAAATTGAGAGATTCCATATCGGATTCAATTAATGAAAAAATATCCGATGCCAATTCTATTATAGAAGAAAGTATAGGTTCTATAGAAGAGCGAACGAATGAAAAATACGATAAATATATAGCTCGACTTAACTCTAATTTGGAGCAAACCATATCTTTACTTATGAACGATGTCAAAGAATATGTTCAAAACGCTAAAGGCGAGATAATTAAAGCGCAAACTGAAAATTTGGACATATACGATAACAGAATCGAAGGCATGAAAAACATCGTTGACGCTTTAGAAAACGATATAACAAAATATTCGAGCGATATTGAAGCGAGATTGGAAGATATAAATTTAAGTTATAATGAAAGAACCAATATCATACTTAAAGATTTGGATATGAGAACGGACTCCTTAACTGAAAAACTTAACCAAGCTGTTATAGCCATAGACAATATGCTTGATGAAAAATCGGACGATATTTCAAACGAATACGATATTGTAAAAATAAAAATCGAAGGCGTAGAAAAAGATATAGAAAAATATATGAATACGGTAAAAATATTCGATAAAGCCGAGGAAAGCGCCAATTCGATAAAAGACGAAGTGTCTAAATTGGATGTCTTAGTAAAAGATACAAAAATCGCCGTTTCTGACATGAATAAAACTATGTCCGAATTTGAAAGCCTTAAACAAATGTATGAAGAGATATTGGAATATGCAAAAGGAATTAAGAAAGAAAAAGAAAACCTAAAAGATACGCAAGATAAAGTTAATATATTAATGGATATGACGGAAGATATTCAAAATAAATTCTTAAATATAGCGGAAAATAATTCTATAATAGAAAATACCGAAGAAGGATTGAAAGCCGTTATAGATATAGCCTCACAAATAGAGGATAAACTTTCGTTTATAAAAGAAAGAGAAGAGTATGCGGATAATATATTAACTCAAATGAAAAAAGCCGAAATAGAAACCGAAAATATATTGGAAAAAGTAGATAGTATAAAAACGGCTATGATTGATGTTGAAGAGACGCGAAAAGACTTCATGAATAAAGTCGCTTCATTGGAAAAAGATTTTAATAAGATTGAAAAAAACGACAAAAAAGTTCAACTATTCTTAAATAAATTGGAAGAGCTTAATGTCATAATAGAAGAGATGCAAAATCAGAGAGAAAATCTCAGCCATATGAAAAAAGAAAACGATAATATAGTTAAGAATCTCGAAAGAGCCGAATACTTTGTCCGATATTTACAAGATTTACTCGATAATGCGGAAAAATATATGTTCGATAATAAATCTATGCCCAATAGAAAAATTAAATCCAATATAGTGGATAATAAAAAAGAAGAGTTTATTATTAAAATGTATAAGCAGGGATGGAAAAACGATGAGATAGTTAAAAACTCTTCGTATTCTAGAGACGAAGTCGAAACTGTTATAAAAAAATGGAAAGATAAACAGTCAAGAGGATAACTAAACAGAATAATAAAAAAAGACTTGATTTTAATTAATTTATCAAGTCTTTTATTATTGGCTTTTAAAATATTTTTAAGATTTATAAGGCACTTTTACTATGCCTTTCTTAACATGAGTTTTGCCCGTTTTCGGAGCGAGCCCCACTCTATGAGCGTCATAAGGAAGAAGAATCAAAATATTTCCTTGCGACAAAGTCAACCGAACCGTTCCTTCTCCTTCCCAGTTATGATAATCGGTTTTAATATCGTATTCTTTCGGCTTCAAATCTGAAGTATTTGCGATAATATAATCTTCCGCTCCCTCGAATATTATTTGAATATCGACAAACTGCAAATGAGATTCCCAAGGCGGATTATCTTTGCTGTCGTATTCGGTTATATTAATATAAGCGCCTTCGCAAATTTCTTTATCGAGTTTATGCTGTCCATTAGGAAGTTTTTTTAAGTCCTCATAATGCTCTCTTACATAATTTTTTGCTTTCCAAATTACATCATGAAAGTCTTTATTAAATTCGCTTTTTATAGGTTTTAAAATCATAATTTATCCTTAAATATTTTTTATAGACTAATTATTATACTATTATTAAACGACTATTTTAAGTTGTTTTTGGCATCTTCAATCATTTTATAGCAAATATCTATTTGTTTTTTGTCGCTCTCTATAATATCGGCAAGAGGTTTTCTCACTCCGCCTATATCTATTCCCTGCTTTCTCAAAATCTCTTTCATAACGGCGTATAGATTTCCATGACAAGAACACATAGCGTAAATTATTCTGTCGATTTTAAATTGAATATCCTGCGCTTTTTTGAAATCGCATTCTCTAACCGCTTTATCCGCCTCTAAAAATAATTCTGGCATAACTCCGTAAGTTCCGCCAATTCCTCCGTCGGCTCCCATTATTCTTCCGCCTACAAATTGCTCGTCTGGTCCGTTGAATATAATACTGTCGTCTCCGGCGACATCCTTAAACATTTGAATATCCTGAACAGGCATAGAAGAATTTTTTACTCCTATAACTTTATTGTTTTCTCTCATTTTCTTATAAAGCGAAACGGTTAAAGAAACTCCCGCAAGTTGAGGAATATTATAAATTATAAAATCGGTATTTGGGGCGGCTTTACTCATATCGTTCCAATAATCGGCTATCGCATAATCTGGCAAATGAAAATAAATAGGAGGAATCGCCGCTATAGCGTCAACTCCTAATTTTTCCGCATGCGCCGCCAATTCTTCGCCGTCCGCAGTATTATTGCAGGCTATATGAGCTATTACGGTAATTTTTCCTTTAGCCTCTTCCATAACCGCTTCTAGTATTAGTTTTCTATCCTCTTTGCTCTGATAGATACATTCTCCAGAAGAGCCTCCTACATACAAGCCTTTAACTCCCTTATCGATTAAAAACGAAGCAAATTTTTTAGCTCTATCTTTACTTACATTTCCTTTTTCGTCATAACAAGCGTAAAATGCGGGTATGACGCCTCTATACTTTTCTAAATTTCTCATTATATTCTCCTAAATAAAATAAAAATAAATTATTTTGCAAATATTGTTCCAACAAACATTTTATCTGTTCTAACTCCAGCTTTTATCTCGCCGTTTATAGAATAGATTTTATTTCCAATCAATAACAAAGCCGCTCCCGCGTTAGGGTCGAAAGGAGATTCTCCGATTGTTCTCCAAGTGTCAGAATCGGCGTTATAGATTAATATATCGCTATTGAATCTAAATTCATAAGGGTCCGCTCTAAAATAATAGTCTCTAAAATTTGCCAATTCTCTACCTTGGAGAGTTCCTAATTTTGCAACGGCATCGTCGAATATCTCTTTATTAACTCCGCCCATAACGAGCATCTCTTTTTCGTTTAATTTTACCGAATTACCGCCGGCAACGGTTAAAGCTTTTCCGTTCAATGAAACATCGGAGACTTTTGTCCAAGTATCGTTATCGAAATCGTATTTATAACCGTCCGTATATGCCACATTTCCCACTCCGCTAAATACATAGAGATTTCCGTTTAATATTTGTCCCACTAATTGTTGTCTAACGGCTTCTTGAGGAATTGGGGATAGCTCTTTGATTTCTTTTGATGTTAAATCGTATTCGTATAATCCGCTCGAATTTCCGTTTCCTTTTGCTCCGCCCGCTATATATAATTTGCCGTTTCTTTCAACCGCCAAACCGTTTTGAAGAGTAAAAGGCAAATCTCCTATTTTTTCTATATTCAATTTTCCGTTTTGCAAAGTAATAAATAATATATCGTCTGCGGCTTCTGGGTTAGGCGAACCTCCCAAATAATATACGCCGTCTTTTGTCGTAATCGAAGAACCGTAGCCAATTTCGTTTTCCCAATTTATATGCTCTATAACTTCTAAACTTCCGTTTTTATCTTCGAGCAAATAAATGTCGGAATATGTTTTTCTCGCTCCATTGTAAAGAACGGGTTCATAAGGGAAATTTGCGCCTCCTCCAACTACTATATATTTTCCTTCCAATACGCCATGCAATAAGCCCGCAGTTCCGATATTTTTATCCATTCCCGTTTGAGCGGGCAAATGTCCGCCCATTTCCCAGAGAATTTTTTTATCGACTTTGCTATCCAATACATTTGAATTGGAAGAATTATTTTCACAACCGATTATGCATACAAAAATAAAGCTAATTATAATTAAATTAAATATATGTTTCATAATTTTTACTCCATTTATTTTTTATTCTTTTTTTATTTTTTCATCAAACTTGAATAAGTTAAATTTTCAACTTTTTCTTTTTTAGGTTTTCCGCATACCAAAGAAGCGATTAAAGAAACCACAACTCCAACCACTATGATTAGGAACGAAACCAATATTTCAAATACGGGAGGTTTCGTATATCCCAATGCCAATAACCCATCGGCTCCAAACAGTTTTGACACTATTCCAGAAGGGTCGGTTATATAGAAAGCCAAAATCGTAGATACTATAAATCCTATCCAAACGGCTTTTGTTTCAATCTTATCGAAGAATATTCCGACTAATATTACCGAAGCAATAGGTCCGGTTAATAGCCCGGTTATCGCTTGGAAATAAAGATACATTTCGCCTTGACCTCTTTTTAAGAAACTAACTGCCAACAAAGTGCTAATTATTCCCACAACCCAACTTGATACCCTTGCAAAATTAAGTTTAAATCTATCGCTTAAATCGGGTCTTAATCTTTCAAGTATATCTTTAGTCATACAAGTGGAAACCGAATTTAAACTCGAAGAAACGGTAGATTGAGCGGCTGCAAATATTCCAGCAATTACCAAACCTGATATTCCAACGGGCAAATAATCCATAATAAAATACGGAAGGATGGCGTCTCCGTTTATATTTTCAGGCAAAACGGCTTTGCCCGAATTAAAGAATATCCAACAAGCAGAACCCATACCGATAAATATTATTGAGCTTGTTACTGCTAAAGGAACATTTAAGAATAAACTTTTTTGAGCCTCTTTTTCGTTTTTAGTCGTATTATATCTTTGAACTATATCCTGACCTCCGATATATTGATAAATAGAACCGAAGAAAGCGCCTATCATCATAGCCCATAAAGTTCGTTTTCCGCTAAATAAATCAAGCGATAAGAAGTCTGGAGATACCATCTTATTGTCTCTTGTCAAAATACTAAAACTTTCAGGCACTCCAACCGATGCAAATCCAACTATGATAACAAGCAAAGCGCCTAACAGCAAAACCAAGGTTTGAATAGCATCCGACCATAAAACCGCTTCCATTCCTCCAATCGAAGTATATGCCACGCAGAATAATCCGACCAAAAGAGTAACCAATATTGGGTCTAAATTAGGCATAGCTTTAATCATAGCCAAAGTTGGAAGATAGAGAACCACAGCCATACGAACTAAATGGAATATTATAAAAGTTAAACTTCCTAACAATCTTATACCGTAAGAAAATCTTTTTCCCATCCATTCGTAAATCGTAGTCACTTTTAATCTTCTAAAAAACGGAACGAATATAGCCGCAACACATATTATGATAAGTATTATTCCCAAAGGAGCCATCCCCAAAACCCAACCGTTGTCATAAACGGCGGCAGGAACCGCTATAAAAGATATTGACGATAACGCCGTAGCGTAAATACTCATCGCCGTCACTATTGCGGGAACTCTTGCGCCCGCGTTAAAATAATCGTCCGTAGATTTGGTTCTTCTTGAAAAGAAAACACCAATCAAAAACATCGCAATGAAATACAAAAGTATTACAACCCAGTCAAACCAATGCCAAGCCATAAATACCCTCCTTAAATAATTTTTTATTTTTAACTTAATTTTTTTAAGTTAAATTTACTGCTTTAATATTTTTTATTTTAATTAGAATATAACTTAATTAAAATAATATCAATAGATTTTTTACTTTATTTTATAGATTGCTTAGGAGCTTTAGCCCCTCGTAATGACGATTTTAATATATTTTATCATTCTCGTAATGAGAGTTTTTTACTTGTCATTGCGAGCGTTAGCGCGGCAATCTTTTTTAATTTTTAAATTCCATGTTTATTTAAAAATGTTAATTTCCTCTGATTATGTTCGTTATCTCCTCCTTCATGCCCGTTGAAAGTATATACTTCAATATCTTTCTCTCCAGCATAATTATTATAAGCGGCAAATACAGTAGACGGAGGGCATACCATATCCATTAAAGCCGTTGAAAATAAAGCTTTAGTTTTGCATCTTTTTGCGAAAAATACTCCGTCAAAATAGGATAGAGTTTCAAATACCCGACTTTCTTTAGTTCTTTCGGCTATGCAAAATCTCGCTATTTGATGATAAGGATATGTGTCGGTAATGGTAACCGCTCTTCTGTAATCGCATAAAAAAGGAACATCTATTAAAGAAGCCTCTATTTTTAAATTAAGTTTTCCCGCCAAACATGTAGACGCGAGAGACATACCGCCTCCTTGACTTATTCCGCTTATCACAATTTTATCGGTTAATTCATGTTGTTTAGCCGCCTCAACCGCCTTAATAGAATCTACAAATACCCTTCTATAATAGTATTCGTCTTTATTAAGTATACCTTTTGTCATAAAGCCGTCCGAATGAGGTCCAGAACCTACGGGGTCATAAGTCATACTTAACCCATTAGTTAAGCCTTCCGTTCCCTGTCCTCTAGCTTCCATAACGAAAGTGGAATAACCGGCTGACGGATACATTAAATATTTAAACGGAAAATCTCTTCCTCCGCCATAGCCCGGATATTGCATTATACAAGTTAATTTTTTTCCTTTGGAATCTTTCGGAGCTATATACCAACCGTATATACGATGCCCGCCGAAACCAGCAAAATTAACTTCCCATACATCAAATAATTTTAAATAATAATTATTCTTTAGTTCGTATTTAGCGTCCGCATCATGAGAATTTTCTTTTAATGTTCTCTCCCAAAAAGAATCGAAATCTTTAGGCTCTTCGGAACCTCCACGATACTCTTTCAACTTGTCCAAACTTAAATCAAAAAACATATTTAATCCTTTCGCCGAAACATGATTTTATCTACGGCATTTTTTATTATTAATATAATATATAATTAAATTTCATTTGTCAATATTAAAATAATTAAAAATTCAATTTGCCGTTTCTTAATCAAGTATATTCTATAATTATATTATAGAACTATCCAAAAAGGATAGTTCTATATATTTAATCATTTTAAGAGAAAAACAAAACTAAAAATAATATGTTAATCCCGTATTGGCATTAAGAACCATAGAAGTTGAAGCCAAATTTTTTAAACTGTCAGCTATAGTCACTCCGCCAGTTTGAAGTTCAAAATACCACTCCAAATTCTTAACTGGTCTTATATATAGTTCTCCGTAAACCACATAACCTAAAGCCATGAAAGGAGTTTTTCTTACAGGAGCATTATCGTCTATACTTGTAGCAATCTTTTTAGCGTTTATCATAGTAAAAGATAAAGCAGGCTCTAAATAAAAATGTATATTTTCATCCTGCGATGTAGCCGTGAAACCAACGGGCAAAGCTATACCAATTCGGTAAGGTTCTGTAGCGTAAAAAGTTCCACTTTCAGGAATGGAAGCTATATATCCTCCTTGTATTCCGTTTCCAGTATCGGCATTACCATGACCTCCAGAAGAAGCTCCTGGTCCTATTGTTGACCAAAAAGGAGTAAAACCTTTAGCCGTTATATAAAAGTTATCAAATACCACTCTTTTATTTATACTATCTCCTTTTATACTCGTAGCTAAAGCTTGGTCATATTGTATTCTTATTATAGGATTTATTAACACCGTATCGGTTTCTACTTGGAAATATAATCTCGCTTGAAAACCTACCGACTGCTGTCTTATCTTTTGAGATTTATCTTGCACATTTTCAATATAAGAATTTCCATAATTAAGATATAATCTCAAATGACTAAATACGGAACGGCGAATATAATACCTTGCCTCTACTCCCGTAGATATTACGATAGCGCCTCTTAAATCCGTAACTTCCTTTTTACTTTTAGAACCTATTCCTATTTGAACGGGAACATTTATTCTAAAATCATCGTCCAAAGCGGTAGCCGTTATAATAGGAGTATGAACCATATAAGCGTCATTTTTATATGTAAATTCATAACCAAAACCTATTCCCCAAAATCCAGCCTCATAGCCTATACCGACTAATGCAGAAGGAACAAAAGTATTAATGGCATTAGTTTGCTGAACGCTATTAATATTGTGAAATATATAATCGGATAAACTATTTGCAGAAGTTAAGCCTGCCGCAACGCGAAGATAATCCGTTCCATGCAATACTCCGAGCCTATCTGTTCTTATTCTTAACTGATTACTTTGAACCAAAAAATCTATGAAAGTTTCAGATGAATAATATCCGTATAAATTATATAAGCTAAATAAAATCGTTAAAACCGCAATTAATAAATATTTTTTCATTTTCTAAAATCCTTTTTAGTAATTTTTCTGTTGAAATAAATAATCAGATGAATAATCTACATATTCTTTGCCATCGGAAAGCCAATATAAATTAAATCTTCTAAAAACTATATTGTAATCGTCTCCTCCAGCGTCTCCAGTTTGAGCTGGGTCTCTCGTGGTCTCCCGAGTTTCTTCGGTTAAAGTGGCTATAGTTCCGTCAGGTAAAACGGTTATTGTAGGATAGCCCGAATAAAGATTTTCGCCTCCATTTACAAGCTGTTTTGCGTAAGCATATTTACCTGTGCTTGCTCCTTGTCCATTATTAAATTCATTTTTAGTAAGTCTAACATAATGATTTTTTCTCGTAAAGAACCATTTGCCATTAGCTACGGTATTGGCGTTTATCATTAAAATATATTTATCAGTTTTTATATGTTTTCCGTTGAATTCGTATCTTGAAAAATCGGCGTTATTTCCTGGGTCATTAACCTCTGGGTCTATCCCTTGCACAGTCCAATTTATTCCATTGTCTTTAGTTATAGACCATTTCCTTTTTCCTACACTTGTAGATTGTCTATGATTAAGCATTATGCTTCCATCTGAAAGTTCTATGGCTTTTGTTTCGTCTAATTGACTATGTTTTTCGGGAAGATTTTGAGCAGGAGTAAATGTTTTTCCATCATCTTCAGAAATCATTAATCTAATACCTTGCGAACCTTGCCCACTTACCATAAATTGAAAAAATGCAAATGCCAATCTATTTTTGCCTGCATTATCCCCATGTCTTAAAGTTGCGCCTTGTCCTGAAGCTCCCCAACCTCTATCCGCGTTTGGAATTTTATCAGGAGTAATTTCAATTTCTTTTGTCCAAGTTTTTCCATCGTCTCTGCTTCTATAAATAATTGTTCTACCTCTCGGAGTTGATGCTTGAGTTCCAGGTTCGGTAATTACTCCGCATAAAACATCGCCATTATGACAATTAATAAAAAAAGCGTCTCCATAAGAATCGCTATGTTTTATAGTTGAGTCGGTTGCAACATTTCCAATGGTTATTGGCTCGCTCCAAGTAGCTCCCAAATCTTCGCTTCGTCTAACCAATACATCTGTTTTTGTTTTACCTTTACCTAAATCTGCAGGATTATCGTATCTTCTATCTGCAGCGGCTAAAATTACTCCGTTTGAAGTGCAAATTAACGCTGGAATTCTAAAAAATTTAGAACCATAATCTCCGAGTTTATATAATGTAGTGGTATTTATATTAGGGTCCATAGTTTTCATCTGTTCCGCTTGCGATAAAGAACCTTTAGGAAGTATATAATTACTTCCTACGGTCTCTCCGCCGCCTGAACCTCCGCCTCCGTCAGAGCCTCCTCCAGTTCCTTCATCTCCCAAAGGACTTGAGCATGATAAAGCTAATATCATGCTAGCTAAAATTAAAAATAATTTTGATTTGTGAGTAAAAACTCTTTTTGTTGTTTGAGACATAATCTCCTCCATAAAATTAATTTTTTATAAAAAGCATTTTTGAAAATAAAAATGCAATTTTCCAATTTTTGAAATTTTAGAATTTGAGAAATTTGAAAATAACAAATTAAAAAATAAATGCCTAAAGAGTAAACATAATATAAATTAAAATATATAGAATAAACGGAAAAGTTTAAATTATTGGCGTTGCGTTGCGTTGCGTTGCGTTGCGTTGCGTTGCGT
>CAKVCG010000005.1 GCA_934725525.1 uncultured Brachyspira sp.
TTTAAAATTTCTTTTTTAGTTTTATTTAATCAATTTTTAAATTCAATCAAATAAATATTTTCAAATTATACAATATTAAAAAATAAGTCAACTATTTATTTTCTAAATATTGATTAATTAAATTAATTGAAAGATATTATACAATATTTAAAAAATAATGTCAACGATTAAAATAAAAAAAATTTATTGCCATTGCGAGCGAAACGAAGCAATCTACAAATCAACGGAATACTTAAGTCTTCCGTTGTAAAGTGAAGTTGCAAGTTAGATAACAATGGGCAGTCGCTCTGCGTCCCTTTGGGAAGCCCATTGTGTTAACAACTCAAAGATAAGCGCACAAGCGGTTAGCTCTGCGCCCTTTAGGGAAACCCATTGTTATCAGAAAAAGGACTATTCTAAATTTAGATTAATTCGCTTGCGCTAGTAATGACAATGCATTTTGCGAACGACTGAAAGGAAGCAAAGTCTTCTTGTTTTTTATAATATTAATTATAAAATATATTTATAAACTATAATTTTACGGGATTTATAATGATACTTGACGGAAGAGAATTGTCTAAAGAAATAAAAGAAAATATAAAATCGAAAGTCGCCTTGCTCGAAAAAAAACCGAGAATAGACTTTTTATATTTTGAAGACGATAAATCAACGGAAGTATATTTTAACAGAGCGAAAAAATCTGCGGAAAGCATGGGAATGATTGGCAAACTTCATAACCTTTCGGCAAACGCAAGCGAAAAAGATTTTTTAACTTTAATAGAATATCTAAACGAAGAAAAAGAAACAAACGGAATAATGATTCAAATGCCTCTTCCAAATCGTATAGACAAAAAGAAAGTTTACGAAACGATTTCGGCGGATAAGGATGTGGACGCGATATCGAATATAAATCTTGGAAGAATATTTCTTGGAGAAGATAAATTGATTCCCTGCACGGTAAAAAGCGCGATTGCCTTGATTGAAAAAACTAAAATAAAAATTGAAGGAGCTAACGCCGTAGTAGTAGGAAGAAGCGACATTGTGGGAAAACCTTTGGCTCATTTGCTTCTTCAAAAATCGGCAACCGTTACAATAGCCCATTCAAAAACTAAAAATTTGAAAGAGATTTGCAAACAAGCGGATATTTTATGCGTATCGATTGGAAAAGCGGAATTTATAACGGAAGAATATATTAAAGAAGGAGCTATCGTTATCGATATAGGAATAAATGTTTTGGCGGACGGCTCTATAAAAGGCGATGTGAAATTTGACGAGGCTTCAAAATTAGCCTCTTTCATATCTCCCGTTCCAAACGGGGTGGGAAACGTTACGGTTTCGATGCTTTTGGATAATTTGCTTTATCTTTATAATATTCAAAATAAATAGTTTTATATTTTTACATTTAGAGCGTTAAAATAGTTATAAATTAATGCTATAATGCATATTATATAAAATTAAGGAGAGTAAAAATTATGGGAGGATATTTAGAATATTATTTCGGATATATATGGATTTTACTTCCGGGTTTAATACTCGGATTTTGGGCGCAGGCTAAAGTCAAAGGAACTTATGCGAAATACAGTAGAGTTCAAAATAGAAGAGGAATAACGGGAGAGCAAACGGCAAAACATATATTAAACGCTTACGGTATTGATATTCCAGTCGAAAGAATAAACGGAAATTTAACCGACCATTACGACCCGAGAGCTAAAGTGTTGAGATTATCCACGGGAGTTTATAACGGAACGGATGTGGCGGCTTTGGGAATAGCGGCTCATGAAGTCGGGCATGCGATACAACATGACAGAGGATATACGCCTTTAACTTTGAGAAACGGTTTTTATCCTTTATGCGCGCTCGGAGACCAATTCGGACCTTTCTTGGTTTTAATCGGAATAATGATTGGAGGAGCGGGCAGTTTTTCGCAAACGATTATGATGATTGGAATAATACTTTTTGCATTTGCGGTTTTCTTTTCGCTTATAACTTTGCCAGTCGAATTTGACGCTTCAAACAGAGCGATAAAGATTTTGGATAAAGGCGGATTTTTGGACGCCGAAGAGCTTGACGGAGCGAAAAAAGTATTGAAAGCGGCGGCTTTAACGTATGTGGCGGCTGCGGTAACTTCGGTTTTATCTCTCGTCCGATTAATATTGCTTGCAAACAGAAGAAGAGATTAAAAAATTAAGATTAAAAAATATAAAGAGGTTAATTTTTATTAGCCTCTTTTTTAATTTATTCTTTATAATGCTATTTTTATTTCGTTAAACCGTTTAATTATATATTCTTTAAATTCCTTTTTTGAAATTTTATTTTCTTTTAATGCCGAAATATGATAGGGCGAAATCATATTTGCAAAATTCTCGTCAATTTCATTATCTATATTTTTTATAAAAGATTCTAATTTTTTTGTAAATTCTTTTTCGTTTATAGTTTCTTCAATATAATTATTTGCGATTATATTTTTTTTATCATTACAATTAGAATTTATATTATTAAAAATTTTAATGTTTTCAATTTTCGCCGATTCTTTAGTCAAATTAAAAATTTCAGTTTCTTTTATAATTTCGTTTGCCAGAGTTTCAAAATGCGCTTTATAACTTATAAGCGAAGCGGACGATTTTCTTAAAATATTATCGTAGCATTCTATATTTTGATTATCGTTCAATCTTTTATATTTCAAAGTTTCAAATGTTTTTAATTTGCTTTGGCTTAAAAAATCTAAAGCTACGGCGTTTGAATATTTTGAATGGCTTTTATCGTTCAAATGACAGAAATCGCAACCCGCAAGAATTATATATTTAGGATTAAGAAAATTTGCAATTCTCAAAGCGGGCATTATAACGCTTCCTTCCATTGGAAAATAAATATTATTTGCATTATCGCTTGTATAAATAATTTTCTCAAAACTTTCGTTATGCGAAAAATAAAATATTTGATTTTTATCAATATTCGTAATCGGGAAAGGATAAGTCGTATGAGTGGTAAATATTGGAATATCGGTTTTTATGGAATCTATTATATGAATCGAAGAATAAAATCCTCCGTCAGTGGAAACTATCGCGTCCGCTTTTATATCGTTTTTTATTAAAGTATTGAAAGCATGCGACAAAACTAAAATAAAATGAGTTTTTGAAAGCTCTTTTATTTTTTCAATATAATTGTCTATCGAACCTCCAGCGGATATTAAAAGCAGAGGAATTTTTTTGCTTAAAATATTTTTATAAGTTTTAATCGAATAGCCTTTGTTTAATTTCAAATTATAAATTATATTTCTTGCCCAAATCGGAGCAAAATAATAATTAGAAGTGAGCGACATTAATTTTTCTTTTATATTATTTATCAAAACCGCGTGAATATTGTCGTAATAATTTTTATTTTCCGCGTTTATATTGGAAGCCCTTATATGCCTTATATAAATTATTTTTTTAATATCTTCTTCGGCTATATAAAAATTGAAAAAAGAAATTATATCTTCGATTTTTTCGTCTAATAATATAATTATTCTTTTTAAATTTTTGGATTCTATATTTTCAAAAACGAGCTTTGCTATTTCAATATCTTTTTCTATTATTATCGCCTCGCTTTCTTCGTTTAAGGATAAAAAATAATCTATATGATAAAAAGAAGCGATAGACAAAAATATTCCAATGCGACTCGAACTTTCTTTTATATTTTGATTTATTAATCTTTTCGCCTCTTCGATTGGAGCGTAAGCGGAAGTTAAAAGCTTATCGTTGTAAATAACGGTTATCAGATTATCTTTATTTAATTTTATTTTATATAAATCGCTTTTTATTTGAAAATTTTTAAGTTTTTGCGAGGCTCTTAAATTGTATTTATTTTTATTTAATTCTTCTATATTTTTAATATAATTATAATTATTCACTTTTTTTTATTCACGCTACGTTATAATCCCCCTTTTTTGGTAATATTTACAGGAGGATGCTCCTCGTTTCCTTGAGCCGTGAACGTTCCTTGAGTATCGCTGCTGAAATTTAATTTCGATTTATCCGGCAAAGTATAACTTGTCTCGCTATTTCTTGTTATATCCGATGAAGGAAATGTTTTACCGCTGCTTGCATCTTCAAACGAACCGTCATGCTTTATCTTAATAACAAGGGTGTCTGTTTCATCATACCAACTGCCAGCATAATGAGATAATGTTATTTCGCTGTTTTCATTAGACGGCTCTCCGTTCCCTGTTTTATCTTCATTTTTACAACCTACGAAAAGTAGAGCGACTAAAGATAAAAATATTAATAATGTTTTTAAATTTTTTATAGTTTTCATTTTAATCTCCGTAATGTTTTATTAAAAATATTTATATAAATTATTTCACTCTTCTTATTTTAGTTTCAAATTTTTCTTCAACCAATTTTATAAGTTCGGGAAGTTTTTGCTCGGCTATCATTTTTAATTTTTCTCTGTTAATATCTTGAGCGGGGCTTCCGAGCATAATAGAATTAGATTCGATTTTAACTTTCGACATAACTCCGCTTTGTCCTCCCAAAGTTACTCTGTCTCCCAAAACCACATGGTCCGCCAAACCTACTTGTCCCGCCAATACGCAATGATGCCCAACTTTACTGCTTCCCGCTATTCCGACTTGCGAAACTATTATAGAATGCTCTCCAATATCGCAATTATGAGCAATTTGAACGAGATTGTCTATCTTAACGCCTTCTCTGATTATAGTCGAACCTAAAGTGGCTCTGTCGATGCAAACATTAGCGCCGATTTCTACATCGTTTTCTATTATAACATTTCCCCTTTGAGGAATTTTCATCTGTTTTCCACCAACTTCAAAAAATCCAAATCCATCGTTTCCTATAACCGTTGAAGAGCCTATGATTACTCTGTCTTTAATAACGCATCTATCATGAATTGAAACATTTGAATGAATCATTGAATTTTCCCCAACGCGAACATTATCTCCCAAAAATACTCCGCTTTCTATAACCGTTCCTTTTTTGATAACGCAATTTTTTCCTATGCGAACATAATCGCCTATATAAACTTCTTTGTCTATATTTGAATTTTCTTCTATAATAGCGGTTTCTTTAATCGTTCCCATATTATATTTTTTATCTTCGAACATAAAATATAATAATTTAATGAAAGCTTCTTTTGGATTTTGACAAATTATAACGGTTTTATTTTTGAAATCTTTTATATTTTCCGCCGCTTCTTCTCGCATTATAATAGCGTTCGCTTTGCTGTCAAACGCGGGTTCTATATATTTATTATTATCCACGCAAATAATAGAATTTTCAATAATATCGTTTATAGGAGAGAGAGCGGATATATCTAAATTTTCATCCCCTATTATTTTTTTGCCGTTCAAAAAATTAAATATATCTTTTACTTTCATTTCATCTCCCAAAATATTTTTACTTTAATATGCTTATCTTTTTAAAGAAGCTTTAACATCCTCTATAACCGGCTCTGTAATATCAAAAGTTCTGTCCGCGTATAATATGGAATTTTCTGTTCTTTCCAAAATGAGAGTATAACCTTCTTTTCTAACAATACTCATCAAAGAATTTGACACCTGTCTTCTAACTTGTCCCTTCAAAGAAGTGTCTCTCGAATTTACAATCGAACTCTCGGAATTATCCTCTTCGGAATTTTGGCTGTTAATTTCTTCTTCTTTTCGTCTAAGCATATCCAAAAGTTCTTGGTCGCTTGTCACATCTTTTATCACTCTTTGCAAATCTATATAACCTACTTTTGTGAGTCTATAAGATTGAGTAAATAATCTCGGGCTTATTATAGATACAAACAAAATAGCGGTAAATATTAAACCGAAAATGCAATACTTTTTCATTTTTTCTCCTTGTTTTTATTTGTTTTTTATAACATTATATAATATAATTTATTTTTTTAACAGATTAATTAATAGAATGGATGATTCATAGTAAACGCTATTCCCCATCCTCTTCCAAGCCATTTGCCAAGAGGAGAAAACGAGTCGCCCTCGAAAGCATGCAAACCTTTTCCAAATCCCACATTGTCTTTATTATAAACGAATCTTTGAGCGAAATAGAATCTTATATTAAATATAGGAATGGTAAGTCTTAATCCGAATCCCCAAGAATACATATATTGCGAAGGGTCGAATATATCCTTAATGCTCATAAATTGCGAAGGATAACTATAAGCGTCTCCGTCCTGATTAAGCCCCGAACTTCCCGGCATCCATAACTGTCCCGCATCCAAGAAAGTTACAAATCCTAAAGTTTTCTGTATAATAGGAACTCTCAACTCCGCAAAAACTCTCACTTTCGCTCTTCCGTAAGCCCAAGAATCAAGCGAACCGTTATTTCCAACCATATCGTAAGTAGATAAGCCTCTATTATGTTTGAATATCGTATATTTTGAAGTATCCCATCCGCGCACATCCTCAAACGGATTAAGATAATATAAAACATCCGCGTCGTTTCTAATATCCATTCCGGGAATTTTAACTATTTGCGCAATCTCGCCGTAGAATGCAAAAGAAAGCCTATCGGTAACCGGAATCGCTAAAAACCCCGTGGCGTTTAATCTCATAAGTTGAGTATGTAAAAAATAAAAATCAACCGTGCCTCTTAAAAAACTTCCTCTTGTAGGATTGGAATAATCGTTTCTGCTGTCTCTAAGTAAAGAATAAGACACGATAAAAGTGGTAAACCAATCGCTTTGCCATCTATTAAAACTTCCGTCTTTTTTATTTATTTTATGAGTTAAATATTTTTTTATATCGTTCAAAACATGGTCGGGGCTGTTTTCGTTCGCTCCTTGATTATGCCATTGCATATATTGTTGAACTATCGTGTCGAAAGTTAAAAATGTGGAATAATAATCGTAAAAATAATATCCAAGACGAACTATTCCCTCAAAACCATGCCTCGTATAATAAGAATATCTTGGAAGCCCAAAATCTCCCGTTCCTATTTGGTCGCCCGTATTTATATCTTCGTAGAAATATGATAAATCTAAACCAAGATATATTGGCAAATTAAGCAAATAAGGTTCGGCAAAATTGAAAGCTATTCTTTTTTGAGTTTGTCCGTATTCTCCGTTAAGTCCTATTTGTAAACCTCTTCCCAAGAAATTCATCTCTCTAATCGAAGCGAAAACTTTGAAACCAGAACCGGTGGAAAATCCGCCTCCGCCCGAAACCATAGCCGACCTTCCTTCTGTTACATTTAAAGCAAGTTCCATTAATCCTTCGGCGGAACCCGGTTTAACATTAATATTAATATTTTCAAAAAACTGCGTATTGTATAATCTTTCCTGCACTCTCTGTATTTTTGCCGAATTGAAAATTTCGCCGGGCTTTATATCGACATATCTTTGAATAACGAAATCTTTTGTTTTGGTATTTCCCGCTATAGAAATATTTTCTATATGCGCTTTGTCGTTTTCCACTATATCATACATAATGTTTACTATTTTTGCCTCTTCGTTTACCGTAATAACGGGAATAACCTGCCTAAATATATATCCTCTTTCCGAATATTTATTTTGAATTCCTTGATAATCCGTCATATGATAAGTATAATTATATAAAGTGCCTTTTTTCGCTCTTATATCTTTTTGTATATTGTCGGACGGAATTATTATATTTCCCTTAAATCCTATATCTCCAAAATAATATCTGTCGCCTTCCGTCAAATAAATATCGATTATCAAATCTTGGTCGTTTTTTATCTGCGGGTCTCTCCATTGATAAGTGTATCGGACATTATCGACTTTCGCTCTATAATAGCCTCTGTCGGCGTAATATTTTACTATTTTCGCTTTATCGTCTTCAAATTTGAATTCGTTGAATTTTCCCAAAGATAAAAATCCGTTTTCTTTTGTCGACATTTGCCTTTTAAGTTCGTTATCCGAAAAACGCGTATTGCCATGAAATCTTATAAACGCCACTTTTATTTCGTTTCCCTCTTCAATATTCATTTCTATAGCTACTTCGGATAGCTCTTTATTTTCCGTCACTTTCGGTTTTACATAAGCTTTCAAATATCCTTTGTCTTGATAATTGGTGATTATCGCGTTTACCGCGTCATTTAAATTTTGAGGAATATAAGGGTCGCCCGCTTGCATTATAGGTTTTATCACATCGTTTAACGCCGTTCTCGTTAATCTTTTATTTCCCGTATATGTAATATCTTTTATTAAAAATCTTTCGGCTACGATTATATTTAATATTACTCCGTTTCCGTCGCTTCTCGCGTCGATTGCCACTCTTTCAAAAGATTGAGTGTCGAATAATTTTTTTATCGCTTCGTTTATTTCCGCTCTTGAAAATTTGCTTCCCGCTTTAATCGGAAAACTATTTTTTATTTGGGTTTCGGTAAGACGAACCGTTCCCGTTACTTCTATATCGTTTATAGTAAGTCCTTCGTAAGCGGCTATATTTCTCGCGGTCCTTAAATTTTCAAAATCGCTCTCGGCGGCTATCAAAATAAAAGTAAATAAAACGACAAATACTAGAAATAAAACTATAAAATATTTTTTAAGAGAATTCACTGATATTATCTCCACAACCATAATCTACGACGAATAACAAAATTAAAGTCTTGCCCTATAGATTGAATATAGAAAGGATTTATTTTATACTCAAAACTAAAATTTGCAAGTCTGCTGTTTCTTAATAAAGAAAGCTCAAAACCGAATCTTTGGTCGAAATAATACGAGTCTTGCGGGCGTCCAAAAAGATTTGGCCTATCGGGGTCTTTCGAGTTATATGTTATGTCGTATTTTACATATAAATATTTTGAAAAAGTTTTTCCGATACTAACGCTCGTATTATTAAAAATTTTAGCGAGAGTTAAATTGTTATTATAAGTTATGAGATTGTTTACGGCGGGGGCATTAAAGTCGATAGAATCTATTATTCTTAGTCTGCTTATCCATCTTTCAACGGGTCTTAAAAGATAAGTCGATGTGGCGTTTCCTATGGCGACATCTCCGTAACTTCCCGCAAGCTGCGCAATTTGACTCGCTTGAGAATTATTCATAGTAGCTCTATCAAGCGAAGTCGTGCTTTGCGCGAACATCTGCTCTTCTCTATTTCCAAAACTTCCTTGATGGATTCCCGCGAGTTGATTAACTTGATACTGACTTAAAGGAGGTATAGTATAAAATCTAACGGGAGATATTCCAGCGGTATCGGAAGATAAAATTTGAGACAATCTCGCGTTCATTTCCATATATAGAGTGACATTTTCACTCGACAATTCATTTTCAAAATATTCCGAAGCAGCGTTAGCGCTTGAATACGAAGAATAATATTTCTTATTTGCAAAAGCGGTCGCTTCTATTATAGGGTCGGAACTTCTGCTTTCTGGAAAAGTAACCGAGCCGTTTTCCAGTTGATATGTGTTTTGTAAATAATATATATTTCCTCTTTCAAGGTTAATAGTTCCTGCAAATTCCATACCGTCCATTAATGAGCTGTAAATTCTCATTTTAGAGCCTTCTTCCAAGTAAAAATTCCCCACTAAAGTATGATTTACTCTAACTTGTCTCCAAGCCTCTATTATAAAATCCCAATATATTTTACTCGATATGCCGTAAACATGTTGAGTATAATTATTTTGATTGTTTATTAGTCGAAGTTGAACATCGCTTCTCATTAAAGTTAATGTGCCTCCTATTGTGGGAGCGGATATGCTGCCCCCAACCGTCATGTCCAAATGCAAAGGTCCTTTTATCCTTATAGCATTTAAATTTATATCTCCGTTCAAAAGACCGAGTTGCTCATCCGAAGAAAGCAAATCGAAAGCCATATAGTTTACGCTGTTTCTAAAAAGTTCCGCTTCTCCCGTTACGGCTAAATTCTTTTTTCTTTTGGAATAAAAAGTTAAATTATTTATGCTAAAAGCATTTCCGTTAAAATTAAAATCGACTATGGTATCGTCAAATATGTCGGAAAAATATTTTATCTTTACTTTTTTGCCATGTCCTAAAAATCTTCCGTCTATAGCCAAATCTTCCTTATCGCCATGAACTCTCGCGTATAAAGTATAAGGCTTATTGTCGATTATAAAATTTGTAGGCGAAGATTGTATCTCTGAAAATACGAAATTGAATATTTCAAATATTTCGACATTAAGCCTGTCGGAAGTTAGAAGTAAATCGACTTGATTATTTTTTGTGTCTCTTATTACTCCGTCTATATTTAATATGTCGTAATTATCGTAAACATAATTTAATTCCGTCTTTGTTTCGTTTTCTTCTTTTGAAATTATTCCGTTAATTCCATGGCTTTCGGTATTTGTAAAAGATATTTTATCCTCCGAATAAATCATTATCGTTCCAAACTCTGGCAGTTTTCTTTTATTAATAGTAATAGGACTTGTTTGAATTCTGTATTCGGCGATTCCGTTCGGCAATCTTCTCATATTATAATTTATATTTCCGCTATACGCGCTGTATAAAAATAAATTATTAACTTCTATTTGCGCATTTTGTAAATCTTTTGAAAAATAAGCGTAAGGAATTCTCACTTGCTGCGGTCTTGTAAATATCCTCGATACGACTACTCCGCTTTTTCCCGTTTTCGTCATAAGAAAATCTTTTAATTCAAATTCGTTTTTTCCATAATATCCCGTAAACGAAACATCGAATCTGTCTTCCAATAATTCCAAATCTTTTATATTAAATCGGTCAAGGTAAACGATTGGATTATTTAATAAACCGATTACCGTAGCATCCGCCGATAATATTCCATAAATTCCGTTGGCGTAATTCAAATTAAAAGGCAAATCCGAAACGGTTAATTTTCCATAAACATTATTTTTATTAATCGAAGCGTCTATTACCAATCCGCCGTCATTATCCGCCGATTTAAATAAAGCCGTAAATTTATTAATTCCGTCTTTATTATCCAAAATTCCGTTTCCCGTAACTCTATTTGCGCCATAATCTACAATTATATTTGTAAAAACTAAACTTTGATTTGAAAGCTCGAATTGAGTATTTAAAGTAAAAATCGGAGCGACATTTTTATCGAATTTTACATTTCCGTAAATATAAAAAGGCTTTTGAGTATAATTGTCGATTGAAATATCCGCGTTAATAACATTATTATTTATACTTAATTCTTTAGGCGTTTTAATATTTAAATTCAAAATTCCGTTTGTAGTTATAGAACCGTTTGCGACAATTTCGGATTTTTCAGTAGAGGCGTAAATTATTTTATTTCCGTTTGTAGCATCTAAAGTAAAACCGTTTAAATTATATTTTCCAAAAGGACTTTCCACATTTCCGTTAAGTTTTACATTAAATTTTTTATCGTATTCGATATTCGCTTTCGCTTTTATATCGCCGCTGTCGGATAGTTTATAATAAATATCGTTAAGCTCTATTATATTGCTATAAGCCAAAGCGCCTATTCTTATTAAATATTCTTCCGTATAAATTTTTCTCGAAGCCAATTCTAAAGAATGAATATTTCCTTTTCCGTCCGTATATAAAGCGTTGCTCATGCTATAATTGATATTTAAAGAAGATAAATTATCTATAGGATTTCTTCCTAATAATACCATAAAAATATCTTGAGGAATAGTTCCGTTAGCGCTAACAAGTATAGGTTTCGTATTATCCAAGTAAATATTCGCGTTTAAAGGCTCTTTATATTTATTTTCGATTAAATTAATTTCAATTTCTTTTTCTTTTATTTTATAAATTATATTAAAAGCCATCGGATAGGATAAAACATTCGCGTAACTTAATTCTTGCATTGTAAATCTCGTCACAATTCTTTCTTTACTCGAAGTTACAGGTCTTAAAGTTAACTCCGAAGAAATATTATTCATTCCAGCCGAAATATCGTTAACTCTTAATTCCAACCTGCTTAAAATAGGCTTATCCATTGGAATTATTCCGCTTGCGACTATATTGCCGTTTAATAAATTTATTATAGCGTTGGATAAAATTATATTGTTATTTATTAATTGCGCCTTTGCAAATAAGTCAAAAAAATTATCTTTTGCCTTTAAGTCCATATCCAAATATAAATTTTCATTTTGAATCCGATGTCCTTTTATATTTATATTTGCATATTGAAAACCTCCGATATAATTGCTCATAGTAATTATGGTTTTATTATCTAATTTAATAAATTTACGAACTACCGGAGTGTCCAAAGCTATATTCATTAATTTATATATGGCGCTTTTTTGAATATTTATATTTGTGATGCAAAAATCCAATCTCTTATTATTATAATCATATGTTAAATTTGCAAAATTATTGCTATAGCTTCTTAAACTGCCTTCTAATATATCGTTATAATCGTTCGTAAAATCCAAATTATATTTAAATAATTCCCCTTTTTCATCCTTTGCGTCTATTATGGAATTAATTTCGGACAAATCGGGCTTGCTTTCTATAGAAAAATATATTGAAGTTTTATCGGGCAGACTGATATTATAAGATAAAAAATATCTATAATTTCTAAAATTTCCGTTTAAAGAATTAAGCGAAACTTCTGACGCCTCTCCGTTATCAATAATTCTTGTCGAAAAATTTCTTATTCTTATATTTTTATCTATAAATAAATCGGCAACATTTTCTATAGTTGTTTTTATATCGTTAGTATTTAAATTTTGATTGTGTTTGTTTCTATTTAAAATCGAATTGTCGAATAAAGCGGGATAAAAATTGGCGTTATCGATATCGACTTCGCTTAAAACATAAAAAATATCTTTTTTGAGAAAAATTCTTAAAGGATTGAATCTTAACGAGGCTCTATCCAAATCTAAAAAAGCGGAAGGATTATTTTTTGAGTGGAGTTTCACATCATCCAAAATAATTTCTAATCTATAGGATAATTCTATATCCGATATCGATATATTTATAGGAGATACTTTGTTTATGTAAGAAATAATATTATTTAAATATCTTTGTTTATTATGCAATACCAAAATAGCGCTAAAAATTGCGGGTATCATAAAAGCAAACAAAGTTGTGGCCAGATACATTTTGAATCGAGAATGTTTCTTTCTACGCAAAAAAAGGACCTCCAAATTACGAACTATTAATATTATAATAACCTATTTTTAAAAGAATTGTTATATATTTATATATTAAATTTCGGTATATAGCGCTTATAATTCATTGATTTCAACTAAGTTCTATTTTGCTTATATTTGACAGGCTTATAAAATCATTATAATATATGCTATATTAAATATTATTTATATTTTTTAATCAAGGAGAATAAATAATTATGTTAAGAGTCTTGGTAGCTTGCGCTAACGGAACGGGAACGAGTTTAATGATGAAAATAGCCGTAGAAAATGCGTTAAAATCGTTGGATTTAAATGATTTTAATATTCATACTTGCGCATTATCTGGTTGTGAAAAATCCGCCTCGGATTACGACCTCATATTTTGTCCCGTTAATTTTATGGATGTATTTAAAGATGCTATAGATAAAGGCGTAAAGGTTATAGGAATAAAAAATGTTCTTTCAGAATCCGAACTCAAACAGAGGCTTAATGAATCGGGATATTATGAAGATTTAAAAAATAAATGATGTCGTATTTTTACGATTTATATTATTCTTTGATTTCCGATATTTTTACTTTCTCATCGGCAACTTTTTTAAGAATAAATTTTTCTCTATCTTTCTCGGATATATAATAATCGTTTCTTAATTTCAAAATTATATCTTTTGCCGCGTTTATTCCGCCGTATTTTTTATAAGCGTGGGTCATTATTTGAATCAGCGAAAGAGTCGATGGAATTCCTATATAAAGTATCGCCACGCTTGCCGAAGGAATGGAGGCTATCGAAGAAATTAAAACCGTTTTCCCTTTGCTTAATTTTTTTGACGACACTATTGCCGTCACCGCGACTATGATTCCACCGATAAGAACGCCCCAAGCTATCTTTCCCGTATTTTTTATATTTGCAATTTTTTTGCCAAGAGATGCTTCGGCATATATCATATCTTCGTCGGAATATAAAGCCTCGACAAGTTCTTCTTCGTTCATGCATACTTTGATAATATTATCCGTTTCATTCATCGTGATTTTAGACCTCGATTATTAATCGTTATATAATAAATTCATTGGTAAAAAAGTCAATCGTATTTTGCAGTTATCGGTGTTGTTGAAATTTTTATTTATCTAAAATAATATTAAAATATTTAAAATAAAAATAATTCGGATAAATAAATGTTCCAAATTTTTAAAAATAGTATCGATATTAAAAAAAATAACAATTCGTTTATACATAAATATAATTTTTGGGCTAATATATTTTTAATCGCCGTTCTTTTTAATTTTCTTTTTTTTAGAATTTTATTTTTGGATATAAGCGGAAATTTTTTTATTTATTTTATAAATTATATAATCAATTATTCGATATTCATAATTTTTTTTCTGCTTCTGTTTTATAAATTCTACGGTTATTTATTTAACTTTCAAATTGAAAACGGAATTTTGGGAATAATTTTTTTGATAATGGGAATTTTGAAATTATATATAAGCGACATTAATATTTATAATATCGTTGAATTATTATTTTTCATTTTTACTTTTATAATAACTTTAAAAACTTTGCTTCCGTTGATATGCTTAAAAAATATAAACGAATTGGAAAGAGGAATTTATATTTTTATTTTGATTTCTCTTGTATTTTCTAATTTTAGTTATATTTTGTTTTCGGCAAATAAAATTGTTGATAGCGATATTGTTCATTATATTTCTTTATATTTAACTTCGTATATGGAAAAAGTCGCTTCTTTATCTTTTATAATAATTATGATTTCTTATATTATAATTTTTGCTCCAAAAATACTTGTAAGTCATACATCGTATTGGATAACTAAAATGAAATATTCTATTTTCAGTTTGCCGATTATAATATCTTCGCTTATATTAATGTCAAGATATAGTTTGATAATAATTTATTTTTATAACTCTTTGGGAGTCGGGCTTAATTTTCCTTTTGTATTTTACGCTATATTAATAGTAGTTTTTATTCTTACTTTGTTTAGTTTTTTAACCTCTTCTATTGTATTAAAAAAATATTCCGCCGAGTTTATAATTTTTACTTTATTTATACTCGCTGGAATCGATATGAGCGATTTTACTTTAAGATTAATATCGATTTTTTCAATAATAGAATTGACGGAAATAATTGAAGTTGAAAGAAAAAATATTTCGCCTATTGGTTGAGAGTTGAAATTAAAAATTTTGATAACAAGGAGCAGTTGCCTCTTGCGTTAACAGTTCAAATAAAAGCGCATTATGTTAATTTATAGTATTTTTTATTTATCATAACTAATTTATCCGTTATTTGATAACTTTATAAATTAAAAAATAATAAAATAATGTTTACAAAATACGAATATTAATAATAGATTTGAAATTTTATTTTATAATATTTAATTTTAATAGGATTTATTTTTAATGAAGAAAGTATTAATTTTTATTTTAACCAATTTTTTAATTTATTTACAAAATTTGCAAATACTTTACCCGCAAAATATAACCGAAAATTCTTTGCCATTAAGAGCAAAAAATTTTATAAATATTAATTTTCCCGGAGATTCTATAGAAACCGTGAATTTATATCAAAATGGCGAAGGTTATGAGGTAAAAATAAAATCTGGATTTAATTTTATATTTTACGAAACGGGGTTATGGAAAAGCGTTCGGGCAAACGGAACAAATTTCACTATTCCAAGAAGTTGCATTCATAAAAATATGGTTAATGCGATAGACAAAGAATATCCTAATTCAAAAATAAATTATATCGAAAGAAGAGATAAAAAATTTTTCATAATTTTAAATAACCAAACCGAAATAGAAATAAGCGGATACGGATTAATCATAAATAAGAGAAATATAAATTAAACATATATTTCATTTTTTTACGGTTGATTTATTTTTTTTAAATGTTAACCTTTTAGTTAAAACCAATTAAATAAAATTAAAGCGATTATATCATAAAATGGAATATAACGAATATAATATTGAAAATAAAAAGCGAAGAAAAAAAAGATTAAAAAAACTTCTTAAAAGAAAAAGAAGGGATAAAAGAATGAATTATATCAATAATTTGTCAATTATCAGAATAATGAGTCAAATAGACGATAAATTATTTTTAAAAATTTTTAAAGATAATAGAAAAGGCTATTTCAAGAGTTTTATGAAACTTATGAGCAGGCTCGGAGACGGATATGTGTGGGCTTTTTTATATTTTTCATTTTATATGTTTAGAATAAAATATGCCGTTTTATATTTGGCAAGAACCATTACCGCCGCTTTTATTTGTATATTTGTTTTCCTGTATATAAAAAATTTTTTTAGTAGAATGCGCCCTTATAAAAAACATGATAAAATTCCTATAATGTATCCGCCCGATAAACATTCGTTTCCTTCCGGTCATACTATGGTAGGTTTTGCAATATCTTTTTCTATCGGAAGTTACGGTTTGGGTTCGGCGATTTTATTTTATACTATAGCTTCTTTAATAGCTTTTAGCAGAGTTTATGTAGGACTTCATTATCCTTTGGATGTGGTTTGTGGAATAATATTGGGTAGTATCATAGGAATATTAACAAACACGGTTTTCTATTATGTAATAGGATTGCCTATAGTAGGTCGTATATAATTAAATTATAGTATTTTTATACGAAATTTTATGTAATAATTTATATTTTGTAGTTGACAATTTTTATTATTATAATATAATTATTTCAAGTTATTGTATATAATTTGATTAGCTATAAATATTAAGGAGAGTGCGCTATGAAATTTTATAGAAGTATGCGGGATATATCTTGCTACCTCATAATCGTTTGTTCGTTAATTTGCATAAGTTCATTTGCCGTTTACGGACAGGCTCCAAGTATCTATATGGAAACGAGATTACTCTATAACTTTGAAACTTTGGACGAGTGGCAGCCTATATCTAACGCAAGTCGTTTCTTATTCACGGGCGAAAGGACAAATGAAAACGGTGTTGTAATGAAATATCCAAATATGAGATTATTTGCGACAAAACCGTTCGGTATGGGCAATCAGGGATATAATTCAACAAATTCGTTATCGGTAAGCGTTTCGTTTTTTAGAAGGTCCTATAACTTTTTTGATTTGGTTCCTACCGTTCAAAAGATTATTCCGGGAAAAGCTCAAACTTTCGATGTATGGGTATGGGGTGGAAATTATAATTATACGATAGAGATGCTATTCGCCGATTATAATGGCTATACTTATACTTTGCCTTTAGGTTCTTTGAAGTATATTGGTTGGAAGAATTTAAGCACGGCTGTTCCGGCTTTTATTCCTCAAGAAGAACCTTATGTTCCAAGGGCTAAAGGTCTGAGATTCTTGAATTTCCGTTTCTGGGCTTCGCCTGAAGAAAGAGCGGATAATTTTGTGGTATTGTTGGATTATTTCCAAACGGTTACCGATACATTTAGAGAAGCCTATGACGGTTCCGATATTGAAACTACACTCGGACAGGAAGTCGGAGGAAGTTCTTCAGAGCAATATACGGAAGGCGGCGCCAGAGTAGTTGGCGAAGATGAAGGCGAAGGTGAAAATACGGAAGAGCAACAATAAGTTAATGTAAAGGAGAAAATAAAAAGATGAAAAAATTAAGTATATTAATAACAATGTTAATTTTAACCGTTGCATTCTTGTTATTTGCTCAAGATGCGGCTGAACAAACTGAAGAAGAAGGCGGTAATAATTTTGTTACCGAATCTATGACTAATTTTATTATAGATAACTTTGAGTTTGCAAATACTTGGCAAGGAGCTATGCCTCGAGATTACGGATTGGTAAATATTATTCGTAGAGAAGGCGGACCTTCCGATGTGGTTGCGGAAGGCGAAGAAGAAAATAAATATATACTTGGCGTTAAAGTTGAGTATTTCAAAACGGGTTATCCTTGGTTTTCAGTTACGCCTCCAAGACCTATAAAAATACCGGGATACACTAAAGAGATTAGCGTCTGGGTTGCGGGACGAAATCATAATAATAGCATGAGTTTTTATATCTATGATATAAACGGAAAACCACAATCCATAGGTAATGTTTCTCTTAATTTTATGGGTTGGAAAAATGTAACGGTTCAAGTTCCCGCGAATGTTAAACAAGAAGATTTTAGAGGACAAATCGAACAAGGAATCAGTTTTATGGGCATATTTATTAAAGTTGACCCAAGAGATTCTTACGGCAAATATTATGTATATTTCGATAATTTAGTGGCTAAAACGGATATGTATTTGGAAACTTACAGAGAAGAAGACGACCCGCTTGATACTTGGTAAGAATTAAAGACAAATAAAAAAAATTTTGAATTGGGAAGTAAATATATTTTTATTTCCCAATTTTTTATTATAAGTCTATAAAAATTGAAATTAATTTAATTATAATATATCATTATAATATGTTTTTAATAAAGAATATTTGGAGATAAAAATGGCGCTTATTAATAAATTATTGATAGTTGGTTTTATACTCCTTTGTATATATGCTATCATGAGTAGAATAGTCAATAGTAGAAATAATAATAAAGATAATAAAAACGATAAAGAAAATAAAGATTAGGAAAGTCATTTATGGAAAAAATAAAAAAATGCAAAAAAGTTTTAGTTATTCTATTCATAATTTCGTTTAGTTTATATTCTCAAAATAACAATGCATCAATATTTTTCTCAGCGATAGAAAGCGGAGATATTAATAGCATAAAGAAAATGATAATAGATGGAATCGATATTAATATAGTAGATAATTATAATTGGAGCGCATTGCATAGAGCGGTTCAGTTTAATAAAATAGAAATAGTTAAAGAATTACTATCTCATAGAAAAATAGATATTAATCCCACTCTGCCAAAAGATACCATATTGGAAAATAACGGGAGAAAATGGTATGCGGATGGCGAGACTCCTTTATTGCTCGCTTCATATTATGGGTATTCGGATATAGTTTCGATTCTTATTAACTACGGAGCAAATATACTCGCAAAAGACAATATAGACGGAGCTATGGCTATACATATAGCGGCTGCAAGAGGAAATGCGGAGACGGTTTCTGCAATTTTGGAATCGTATTCGGCAAGAGATAAAAATATCGCGAATATTACGGACAATACGGGAACTACTCCTTTAATGTGGGCTTCTATGAATAACCAAATTTCAGCTATGAATTTGATTCTAAAATTCGGAGCGGATATTAACGCTCAAGATGATGATGGCTGGACCGCCTTACACTTTGCCGTAGCTTCCGACAGCTATAAAGCGGTAGAGTTCCTATTGAATAATAAATCTGATGCCAATATAAAAAACTTAGACGAAAAAAAACCTATAGATATTGCTTCTGATACGGATATACAGGCTTTATTAAATAAATATACAAAATCTGAATAATATATAAAATCTAATACAATTTAAGTAAATAATTTTTTATAATTTATGGAAGCTAAAAAATTACAAAAATTCAGCGAATATAGCATGGGAACTTATTTACTCTGCCCTAAAAAATACAGATATATTTATATAGAAAAACTTTTAAAAAAACAAAAAAGAAAAATTAACGAGCATTTTATATTCGGAAATATTATCCATTTAACTTGTAAAGAATTTTATCAAAGAAGAGCCGAATATCGTTCTATAGAAAATCTTTATAGCATATTCAGAGAATTTTGGAAGAGAAGCGGAATAAGGACATTTTTTAAAACGAGGGAAAAAGAAAAAGAATTAGGCGAGAAAGGATTATATATGCTTTCCAACTTTTACAATTCCTTTGGACAAAAAGTCCCATATTTAACCGAATATTATATGGAAAATATATTTAAAGATTATATATTTTTCGGCAGAGTCGACAGAGTAGATTTATCTGCGGACGGAACTTTACAAATAGTGGACTATAAAACGAATAAATATTTCGATGTTGGAGAAGATAACGAAGAACGAGAAAAGAAAACTATGCAGCTTAAATTTTACGCTTATCTTTTGAATAGTTTGAAATCCAATGTCACAAGCGCTTCTTATTATTATTTTGCCGAAGATAAATTCGATACCGTTGAGTTTAATCAGGAATCTGCAAATTATTTGAGAGAATGGTTTGACGAAATAATTAACGATATAAGATACGATAAAACTTTTGAAAGAAAATTTGGAACTCATTGTAATTTATGCGATTTCTATAAATTATGCCATGAAACCGAAGACGATTATAACGAACTTTCTAATAATATTGAAAATGAAGAATTATTTAAATAAAAACCAATAACAGATTAGATATGCCTTCTTCCGCCATGCCAACCATCGAATGAACCGAGTGAGGCTTTACTCTTATAATTTCGCCCTCGTCCACATCGACAATTTCTTCTTCCACCGCGTATCTAACTTTTCCCGTAAGGACTATTACCATTTCTTCCGTTGGATGCTCATGATAAGGAATTAATTGATTAGTTTTCTGTCTAACCGAATAAACCGTATAGCCTTTGTCGGCTAAAGTTTCTATAAGTTTTTCATCGTCCTTCATACAATCGAACTCTTTTTTTGTCGTGGATTTATAATAGTATTTTTGCTCGGTCATTTTCGCCCTCATTATATATGAATTTCGGCTTATAAACCTATAAAATTTAATGAGAACGTTATTATTAATTATTAAATTTCTATATAATCAAATATTTGATTTATTTTATTAAGAATTATATCCGCTCCTTTTTCTAATAATTCTTCTTTATTGTAGCTATTTGTTATAGCCGCTATTTTTATTCCCGTTTTTTTAGCGCCTTCCACTCCTGCTAAACTATCTTCAAATATTAAAACATTTTCTTTATTGAGATTTGGATTTAAATTTTTTAAAATTTCAAAAGCGTTTATAAATAAATCTGGCTCTGGTTTCGCTTTTAATTTTTCATTATGGCAGGAATAACCTTTAATATATTTCGATATTCCTTTTTTGTCTGAAATATTTTTAACATAATCAAAGTCGCTATTTGAAGCGATAACCATATTTATATTTTTTGATTTTAATCTTTCAAGAGTTTCCATAACGCCGTCAAAAGTTTCTAAATCGGTTTCTATAATTTTGTAAAAATATTTCGCAGTTTCGTCAAAAAAGTTATCGGGAATATAATGGTTTTTAATTAAAATATTATACATATCTTGAGTTTGATAGCCCGCCATAGATTCAAAATCTACATTTTGAAGGACATTCATTTTATTTGCCGTAAAAATTAAAGATTTTGTATAGAGAGTTTCGCTATCAACCAATGTGCCGTCAAAATCAAATATGGCAGATTCCAATTTAACTTTATTCATAATTTAACCTAAATATAATTATTTAAAATCTATTTGATAATAAATTTTATATATGATACAATAAGAAAAATTAAATTTCAATTATGGAGAATATAATGAAAGTTATAATTGCAAAAGATTCTAATAAAGTAGGAATGAAAGTTGCGGCGGAAATAATTAATTTATTGAAAGTAAAAAAAGACGCCGTTTTGGGACTTGCAACGGGCGGAACTGCGGAAGCGGTTTATCCTCATTTAATAAAATCTTATAATAAAAAAGAAATTGATTTTAAAAAAGTAAAGACAATTAATTTGGACGAATATAAAGGGCTTGACGGAAAAAACGAACAGAGCTATAGATATTTTATGGATAAAAATCTTTTTGAGCATGTGAATATAGAAAAGAAAAATACTTTTGTGCCGAAAGGAATCGGAGATAAAGAAAAAAATCTTAAAGAATTTAACGATAAAATAAATAAAAATCCGAGAGATTTGCAATTGCTTGGAGTTGGCGCTAACGGGCATATAGCCTTTAACGAACCAAATGATTTTTTGCATTCGGATGCTTTATGCGTAAGACTTGATAAAAAAACTATAAAAGCAAATTCAAGATATTTTAAATCGGAAAAACAAGTTCCAAAAGAGGCTTTCAGTATGGGAATGGGCGGAATATTGAAAGCTAAAAAAATTGTTATAGCAGCAATTGGAAAAAATAAAGCCTCCGCCATAAAAGAGTTGCTTTCGCATGATAAAATAACTACAAAATGCCCTGTGACTTTTCTAAAATTGCATAACGATGTTACCGTAATTATAGACGAAGAAATTGCAAAAGCGATAGGTTATAAAAGTAGTAAAAAGTAAATTGTAAAATACGAACATAGGATTTGTTAGATTAAATCTTTATTTTATTAGCATATATAATTTTATAAAATTTAATTTAGATTAATTATAATTTAAATTTTGACAAATAAAATTATTTTGTTATAATTATATCTATGAAAAGAAATAGAGAAATTGACAAGTTAAATGATTTATTCGTCCGATATTTACTCGGCAAAAATGGAAACGAAAATATGCTTGAAGATATGGTTAACGCAGCTTTAAGCGATTTTAATTTTGAAGAAGTTAAAGATTTAGAAATAATCGACCCTTATAATTTATCTGAAAACATTGATTTAAAAGAATCAATTATAGACATTAAAGCGAAAACAAAAGATAATCAAACTGTTATAATCGAAATTCAACTTTGCGGAAATATGGATTTTGTCAAAAGAATTTTTTATTATATTTCAAAAAATATTGTTAATGAATTAAAGGAAGGTGAAGATTATAAAAAATTGCCAAGAATTATAAGTATAAATTTGCTTAACTTTAATTTAGATTTTGGAGACGAAGGTAAACCTCACCGTTGCTTTAAATTAATCGATACAAAAAACCATAATATAGATTTAGATTTTATTCAAATGCATATTATAGAAGCGAAACGATTTATTGAAATAATTGAAAAATCTACTTTAAACGAATTAAAGAAAAACAGATTATTAACTTGGATGAAATTTTTCACAAGCAAAAATTTAAAAGCTATAGAAAAAGAATTAATGGAGGCAAACCCGATTATGACGAAAGTAATTGAAGAATACAAAAGATTTACTTCTGACGATAAACTTATGCGAGCTTATGACGCCCGAGACGTATTTTTATTAGGGCAAAAAATGATGCTTAATAGAGAACGAGAAGAAGGTTTTGAAGAAGGGATGGAAAAAGGAATTGAGAAAGGAATTGAAAAACGAAATTATACTATTGCAAAATCAATGAAAAAAGAAAATATTGATATAGAAACTATTAAACGAATAACAGGTTTAACCATAAAAGAAATTGAAAAACTATAATTTATAAATCGCGTCCAAACAGATAAAAATAAATTATTATCTTCATTTAAAAAATAAAACCCCTATGCTATTTTGAACATAGAGGTTGTTGTCTTAAATCTTTATTGTTTTATTATTTTTTAGTAATATCAAAAGAATTTGATGCTCCTTCTTGTCCCATTATTAAATTTCCTTGAGTATCGCTAATAAAAATAAGAGTAAATTTTCCACTACCGCTACTGTCACTATACGAAGCGGTATAAGTCGTGTCGCTAACTCTTGTTACAGAAGACGAAGGAATTGTAGTATCACCACTATCTCCTTTTATAGTAAAAGAACCGTCAGTATTTATTGTAAGTAAATGCATTTCAGTTTTCCCATCTAGTTTTCCATACCAATTACCTGCATAATAAGATAATGTCCTTTCTTCTTCTTTAACTTCTTCAGCTCCTGTTTTATCCTTATTATCACAACTTATTAAAAATAAAGCGATTAAAGATAAGATAATTAATAATAGATAAAAATTTTTTCTTTGTTCTTTCATTTTAGAACTCTCCTTGTATTTTTTATTAAAAACATTTAAATAAATGTTTCTTGCGAAATTAAAATTTTGATTGAATTGAAATAATTCAAATATTAGTTTTTTATTTGAGAAAAATTTTTGCAATAAAATTGAGACACTTAAAAATTTAAATGCCTTTAAAATTTGAGATATATAAAATTTAAAATTATTGTTTAAGATACAATTATGGCTTTGCTTTGCTTTGCTTTGCTTTGCTTTGCTTTGCTTTGCTTTGCTTTGCTTTGCTTTGCTTTGCTTTGCTTTGCTTAACAAAATTACAGTATTTTTATTCATATTTTTACAATTCATGCCGATTTCTCTCTGCATTTATTTAAGTTATTGATTATATTATACAATATCTTAAAAAATATGTCAACATTTAAAAAAATTTTTTTTAAAAAATTTTGCATCCTTCGACAATGGCGGATTTATTATTTATTTTAATTTTTAATTATGTTAAAATAAATTATTAGAATAATAAAAATCGAATGGATAAATAATGAATGATAATTTAAAAATGGAATCCTCTATGGCCGCGGTATTTTCAAAAGAATACGACCATAATATGAGTATAGAGGAATTAAAAGAAATATTAAACGAATCTGACGAGTTTATAATTTTAGAGTTTAAAGAAATTGAAAAAAATAAATATATAAGAGAAAAATCAAAATGGGAAGTTTCTTTAAAATTACAATATTTGCCAATGGTTATGGAAACCGAAAACGCAAAAGACGAATACGATAATTCTAAAAATAATGACGAACTCAATTTTTATATCGCTTTAGTGGAAGCTTCAAGCCTCACTGAAAATTTGCCTGAAATATTTTCGGTTAATACCGTTTGCGAAAGCGATTATATAGAAGCGACAAAATGCAAATATGCAATTCATATATCGACAGTATTTAATAATTTTCCATTAACCGATTATCAAAGACAATTAAAATTATTAAATAATATCGCAGCCGAAACTTCAATTTTTTTAGATATATCAAGTTTTACGGCGCGCTCGGGAGAATGGTTAAAATATACTTCGACTTTTTCGCTTCCGCCTTCTTTAGATTATCTTTATACGATTCATGCTATATATGACGATGATAAAAATCCAGAAAAAATCGAATATTGGTTTCATACGCATGGGCTTTATAGAGTAGGATGCATTGAACTTGAAATAATAGGAGTTGAAGATTCAAACGCGGCTTATGGAGAATTATTAAGCGCTTGCGCTAGACTCTTTATACAAAATGGAGTTCCAAAATCAGGTTTTGTATTTAATCCCGCTTATAAAGTTAATGTTTGTTGGTTGCCTTGGGATATGGCTTTGAAAGAATTAAATATAGATAAAGATTTTTCGGGAAGTTTTAAAGATAGAGAAGACGGCATTCATAATAATCCTTCGGGAGCTTTAGTTGCGGTAGATAAAAACGGAAATTATAAAACTCTTGATTATTTTAAAAAAGAACTTTCCGATAATCCTGTATTTATGTTGAGCAGTTTTGAAACGGAAATAATGAAACAAGCGGCTTTTGAAAAAATTGAATATTTTATTAACTTATTAAATAAAAATAAAGGCGATGATAAAATTTCTTTTCTTGTAAAAATTGGATATGGAGAAAATAATTCAAATAAAGATTTAGAACATTTATGGTTTGAAGTTCACAGTTTCAATGAAGACGGTTTTTTTGACGCTACTCTATTAAACGAACCTTATAAAAATTTAGGAATGCATGAAGGAGAGAGGGGACTTCATAATATTGAAAATCTCACCGATTGGCAAATATATACGGAAGAAGCGATATTTAATCCAAAAAATATTTATTTACTTTTTTATAAAAATTGCTAAAAAATAAAAAATTATTTAACCTTTTAAAAAAAATCCGATAAAAATTATAAAGTATAAAGATTGTAAAAATAAAATAATTACGAAACGCTTGATTATTATGCCATTTTATGTTATACTGATAGTGTAAAGGTAATCGCTAAATAATGCGGCGTTCTTAAAAAATAATATACAAGCAGAGAGGATACCGATTATGAAACGAATAAGTTCTATCTTAACAATTCTTTTTATTACAGTTTCTATTTTTTATCAGGGTTCAAAAGTATATGGATACGCTTTTGAGGGACTTTATATAGCCCCTAAAATAGTTTACTCCCCTGAAAATCCAAGCGGAAGGATATGGAATCATTATGCGGGAGGCGGAGTGTCCTTAGGATACGACCTTTTTAGATTAAAAGACCCCTACCCTATACCGGTTAGAGTGGAATTGGAATATATTGGAAGACTACTCGCAACAAATATGAGAGTAGCCATACACTCGGTAAGCGCGGGAATTTACTACGATTTAAATCTATTTCATGTTCGAGCGAGCGAATTGGATACTCTAACCACAAGAAGCGTTTATACTACAAAAAGACCTTTTATGGCTATATATGTCGGATTAAATATAGGAGCAAGAATAGGTTATATAACCGATGAACCGACATCCGCGGGTAATACGAATATAGGGCTTATGCAAATCAGAACTGGGACTTCAACGACCACGCTTTATTTTGGAGTTGGACTCGGATTTGCATGGCATGTTACAAGTTGGTTTACTTTAGATTTGGGATATAGATTCGTATTGGGACAACAACAAATGTTTGGATATAAGTCGGCGCATGATGTGCTTTTATCGTTTAGATTTACCAAACCGTAAGTTTCCTAAATAGCTAATTTCATGGAGTTTAATTTATGCGTAAAAAAGTTTTTCTTATAGTATTATCGATTACATTTTTTATATTTTACGGATGTTCTACTATGAAACATTCCACTATAGTGCTTTATGTTTCTCATAAGGTTGAAGGTCCGTTATATATACCTAAACCAGAATCTCCCGTTTTGGCTCAAAGTCCTCAAACGAATAGAGATAATCAGGTAAAAAAGCCCGCAAAAGAGGTTAAAAGAAGTAAACCTTCTCGTGAAGGTCAAACTACTCAAGAAGAACAAACAAGTCGAAATAATCAAGTTATAACAAACACTTATAACGATTATCAAACGAGAACGCTTCCGAGAGGAGAGTTTCTAATTTTAGATAAACCTATAAGATTCGCTTTTGAAAAATATGGCATAGGTTCTTATTATGACGACACCTTTCAATATGTGGCAAATTATATGAAGGAATATACTAATGTTCAATTGGTTGTGGAAGGGCATACGGATAGAGTTGGTCGATACGCGTTCAATAAAACTCTTTCTTTAAGGAGGTCAAGAAGTGCTATTTCAAAACTTGTCCGAGCGGGAATTGATAAAGATAGATTAATACCAAGCGGAGTTAGTTATAGATTCAGTGAATATAATTTTAATAGATTAAATAGAAGAGTTGAATTTATTATAATAAGAAGTCCTGAAGAATTAACTAATTATAGGGCAGAAATTAAATAAACTTATAAAATTTCTTTATATTTTGCATAATTAATTGTTAATAGATAATTTCTATTAACAATTTTTTTAATCGGGATAAATTATTTAAGAGAAGTTTTTTTATTATTAAAAAAGTCGAGATTGAAAACAATGTTAATCGCTCCTTATATTCATTGGAATGTAGCGTTATTTTTTAAGTTTTGCGTGAAGAATTTAAAAGTAAAATTGTGACGATTACGATGGCAAAATTTACATAGTTGATAGAAAAATCTCCGAATTTTAGCGATTTTCAAATAAATTTTGACAAATTTGTTAATCGACTTTTAAACGAGCTACCACAAAATTATATTGATTCTATAAGTTTTGATTAAATTTTTATAATTATTTTTTATTAGGCAAATGCTTAATTATCTGCGTGTCCAACAAAACCGCTCTGCTCAAATTATCATAACCTAAAATTTTAGCATAAACTTCTATATGGCTTTTAGTTTCAAGCGAAATATTTTGGCTGTATATTAAATCGGCAACTCCAACTATTTCTTT
>CAKVCG010000006.1 GCA_934725525.1 uncultured Brachyspira sp.
CCGTTTTGGGCTTTGCCTGCGCTCGGCTTGGCTAAACTTGGAGCAAGAGATATTATGGGTTATACTTTAATAGTTCTTATTGTTAGCGGATTAGTCATAGCGGCGGGAGTATTGATATTCTAAATTAGTTATATCCTTTAAATTAATTTTACAATGCGGGTTGTCGTTAATTCGGCAGCCCGTAATTTTTTATTAAAAGTTAATAAAGTTAATATTGACTTATTAGTCTAAAAATATATACTAACTAATATATATTTAATTTAGGAATTAATATGCTTCAAAAAGCTAAAATTTTTTAATAATGGCAATTCTCAAGCCGTTCGTTTGCCAAAAGAATTTCGTTTTGAAGGCAAAGAAGTTATCGTTCGCAAAGTTGCAAACGGAGTTTTGCTTATTCCTCAAGATAAAAATACATGGGAAAGTTGGTTTGATAATTTGGACGAATTCTCCGAAGACTTTACAAAAGTTTTAGATAGCATAGATTTTAATCAAAATACTCAAAAGCGTGAGGTTTGAAAGTTGAAAATTGGATTTAATTATAATTTATTTTGTCGATTTTTAGAAAGCTTTTATTTTCAATATATCATGTATATGAACTATGCCGATTGGAATTTTGCCTTTATCGGTATCTTCGACTACGACAAGATTTGTTATTTTTCCCTCCATTATATGCAAAGCCTCTCCGATTAAAGTGTCTTCGTATATAACTTTAGGATTTTTATTCATTATCTCTTCAACGCTTTTCGATAAAATATTTTCGGCGGATTTATTTTTTATTAAAAGTCTTTTCAAATCTCCGTCCACTATTATTCCGTTTAAAATATTATTATCGTCCGTTATTATCGCTATTCCTAATTTGCATTCTATTATTTTAAATAAGGCATCGTATAAAGTTGTCGATAGATTTATTATAGGAAGATTATCTTTATGCATGATTGATTTGACTCTTGCAAGCTGTCTTCCCAAACTTCCGCCAGGATGAAATATCGCAAAGTCTTCGGCTTTAAATCCTCTTAATTCCATTAACGCCGTAGCCAAAGCGTCCGATATTCCTAAAGACGCCGTAGTGCTTACCGTTGGAGCTAATTTGAGAGGACAGGCTTCTTCTTTTACATGAGTGAGCAAAGTTATTTTTGCGTTTTTCGATAAAGTGGAATCTTTTTCGTTGGTAATCGCTATATAAGGAATATTCTGCCTGCATAACCAATTAACCAATTCTATTATCTCTCTTGATTCCCCGCCTTTTGAATATAATATTAAATAATCGTTTTTCGTTATCATTCCGAAATCGCCATGCAAACATTCGTTGGGGTCGACAAAAAAACTTGGCGTTCCAGTCGATGCGAAAGTTGCCGCCGACTTTCTTGCGATATGTCCACTTTTTCCTACGCCCGAAGTTATGACTCTGCCTTTAATTTTAAATAATTCATTAACCGCATTCTCAAAATTATAATCCAAATTTTCGGATAAATTTTTAAGATTTTCGCTTTCAAGAAGCAGAGTGAATTTTCCTCTTTCTATTATATTCATTATAATACACTATTTAATATTACTTCTATTATTCGATTACGGCGCTTATCAAATGTCCCGCTAATCTCTCTATAGCTTTATCTATATATTTTTTATCTTTTAATTTTTTCTTATATAAATCTATCTTTTTATAATTAATTATTACAGCCGTTTTCATATATAACCCCTATATAAATATATCTTCTATAAAAGATATTTCTCTTTTATTAAGGGTATCGTCTATTAGAACAGCCCCAAAGGAACATTTTTGATTTAAACCTAATCCTCTTTTAATTAAGTATTCTTCGGCAGTCTCGTATAATTTCTTTTTCTTGCGTTCCGATATAGAGTCCGCCGCATATCCAAAACTTCCCTGTCTTCGATATTTCACTTCTACAAACACAATAACAACTCCTTTTGTCATTATTAAATCTATCTCTCCTCGCCTTTTCCCCCTAAAATTTCTTTCAAGGAACTTAAATCCGAGTTCTTCGAGATATTTTAAGGCAATCTCTTCTCCCTTATCGCCTATAATTTTATTATTTTTCATTTTTATGTTAATCTCTATTTAATATTTTTCTGTTTACCTCCTCCAAAAAATTATCGTCTCTGTCTATTCCGCTTATAAATAATTGATTATTTTCCACCAAATTTACGATTTCCCCATCTTTTATAAGATTCCCTTTCTCATCAGATATCATTTTTATAATAGGTCTCATAGGAAAATTATTATGCGTGGCAAAAACAAAAGCTTTTCTCTTATCATTCAAAATAACTATAGAGCCTACAGGATAAACGGTAAATATTCCCATAAACACTTTGGATATAATAGGGTCGTATTTATTATTAGCTCCTTGCATTATATATTTAACGGAATCGAATAATAATTTTTTTTCAATATTTTTATTGATATTTAAACTTTTTTCATCAGGTAGTATTTTATTATTTTTCATTACCTTTTCGGCTTCATGAGCAATGGATACTATTTTTGCATACAAATGTATTTCATTTCCAGATATGCCTCTCGGATAACCTTTACCGTTAAAATATTCATGATGCTCGAGAGCTATTGTCGCCATTTCTTCCTCAAATCTAAAATTGCTTTTCATTAGCTTATATCCGTAGACGGTATGTTTTTTTATTTCAGCATATTCTTCGGGAGTATACTTATATGTTTTATTCAATATCCTTTCAGGAACTTTAACCAAACCTATATCGTATAAAATTGCTCCGAGTCCAAGTTTTTTTAATATGCCGTCAGACAATTTCATTCCTTTGCCTATGATTAAAGATATTATCGCTACATTTAAAGAACGAACATAATAAAAATCTTCTTTCGGAAAATTAAAAATGCTTAAAAGAGCTATAAAACTATTTAAATTTCTATTCATTATATCCAAAAGTCCGTCTATAATTTCGTTAAGTTCTTTCATATTGACAAGATTATTATGTCTGAAATTTCCCAGATTATTTTTTGTTTGCTTTATTATATTCAAATAAATATTTTTAAATACTTTATATTCTCTTAAAAATTTATCGAAATCCTGAACGGAATTATGAGCGGCATCCTCGCTTTCCAAATCTTTAATAAAAACTTCGGTTATATCCCATTTTTTTAGCCTATTTATATCCTCGTCTTTAACTTCAATATATTTGCTTATAGCGATAAAATCATTATTCAAATATATATCCTTTCTTTCGGCCTGGGATTTAATATCCTGCGTTTTTATTTTAGCAAAATTTTCCATTTTATAACTCTGCCTTTAATTTATATACATGACTTAATATTACGCTAACCGCTTCATAAAGCGAATAAGGAATTTCTTCTCCTATATCTAATTCCATTAATATACTTGCCGTTTCATCGTCCTCTACTATAGGAATATCATATTTCTTTGCAACCTCAACCATTCTTTTGGCAAGCAGTTTTTCTCCTTTAGATATAACCACTGGAGCGTTATTAATCTCTTTATCGTATAAAAGAGCGATAGCGTTTTCAATGTCTTTATTCATTATTATACTCCATCATATTCCAATTTAAAATTTAAGTCGTCAAAAATTTTAAGTTTCTCTTCAATAATATATTTCGTCTCTTTACATTTTTTATATAATTTTTTATCAAATAATGTCAAAGTTATTAAATATTTACTTTCTAGTTTTTCTATTAAAATTTTGCATAATTCCTTATTTTCTTCGTTATCATAAGCTGTAAAAATAAAATTATATTTATTATTTTTTTTATCTCCATAAATATATAATAAAATTTCTTTCAATTCTTTATCGTTACCTATAACAAAAGGAATCGGAATCAAATAGAAAAATGGATTATCTTTATCCTTTCTATTTAACGATAATATTTTTAAAATAAACATTATCATTTCTTTATTATTCCAATTATTTTCGCCGTCAAAATCCAAATCGTTATGAAGCATATCAAAGAGCGCAAACCATATAGCAAAATAACCGTTTGTATCTATATAGTTTTTTAATATTTCTTTATCATAGTTTTTCAAATTAAAAATCATGTTTTTTAATATTTCGGCTAATTTATAATTTTTGTTAGAGTTTTTTATTATAGAAGCGAAATTTCCTATTTTATCAAATATATCTTCTAAATTTTTAATCTCTTTTTCGCTAAAATATATATTATTTTTCATAGCGTTAATAAAGAATTCTTTTTTTTCGTTATTCGGCAAATATTTTAAAACAGTTTCATAGTAAATTATATTTTGATTATTTATTTTTATTCCTTTCGACAATAAGAGATTAGCGATACCCGAATTTTCTTTTCCCACAGAGCTTATATTAACCGAAACTCCGTCTTTTATGTTTTCCCTCGCTTCTCTTATACCGTTTGCATTTTTTAATATATTTAATATTAATTTATTATTCTCTTTTGAAACCAAAGCGAAACCTTCTTCGATTATTCCGTTTTTGAACATGGCTATGACTTTATTTCCCATAATATTTACAATCGCTTTATCGTTATCAATTTTTCTAACGATTGAAAATCGGACAATATCGCCGTTTTTTATGGGTTTTGGGCTTTTATTTATTATAGAATTGAAATACTTATTAATATTTATCATAAAATATCATAAAAAAGATTTCTATTATTATCGTTTTTTTTATTATTATGATTATAAGATTTTATCGGCTCGAATGTAAATCTGTGTTTGTCGCTCGGACCGTATTTTTCAATCGCTTCAAGATGTTCTTTAGTTCCGTAGCCTTTATTTTTACTTATTTTGTATTTTTGATATTCTTCTGGCAAATTATTCATCGCTTCGTCTCGGCTCACTTTCGCCAATATACTCGCGCAACCGATAGAATAAGATTTTGAATCTCCTTTTATTATTGAAACTTGCTTTATATCAATATCAAGTTTCAAAGCGTCTATAAAAAGTATATCGGGCTTGATTTTCAAGTTTTCTATCGCTTTAATCATAGCCAATTTTGTGGCGTTTAAAATATTAATTTCGTCTATAATTTTTTCGGAAACGGAATATATTGAATAGGCAATAGATTTTTCAATAATTGTTTTTGAAAGTTCCGCTCTAATTTTAGGCGAAAGTTTCTTTGAATCCTCTATCCCTTTTATTATATTTTTATTATCATTTAATGATAAAGACATTATTACGGCCGCCGCGGTAACAGGACCGAATAAACAGCCTCGCCCGACTTCGTCTATCCCGCAAATATATTTATAACCAGATTTTAAATATTTTTTTTCGTATTTTAATTTATTGTTAATCATAATAAATAATAAAAATTAATCAAATAAAAAATATAGCTATTAAAACAGTCGCTATTATTCCGATTAGAGAAAGAGAAACAATTAAAAAATCGTTTGAAATATCTTTTATTTTTACATTTTCTTTTTTTATATTTTCTTTAAGGTTTTTAGAATTATTTTTTTTCTTTATTTTGCTATTATAATTATCTTCCAATATGATTTTTATTTTTTCGGCGAAATCTATATTCTTTTTATCTTGTTCGTCTATCTTTTTAGCGACATATTCCATTAAAATTTCGTAAGTTTTATCGTATTTTCTAAATAAATTATTCGCGTTTCGCATCATTTCTTCATGGCTTTTATTTATGCTTTCTTTTAAATCTTTATTTTTTTGATTCTGCTCCTCTATTTTTTTATCGATATTATTATTATGTTCTTTCAATATTTCTCTTATTTCTTCGTTTATATTATTAGCCAATATTGACATGCTTTTCCCTTAAAAGTTTTGTATTTTATATTATAAACGGTATATAAAAAATATCAAATATAAAATTTCTTTATTGCAAAATTTCCTATATATAATGGATTTTATATAAAGCGTAATAATTTATAAAAAATTTGTCATTTTTTTTTATTATGATAGAATAAGACTTAAATAAAAATTATTCTATGGAATGTAATTTTGGCTAAAGTATTAGGGCAAAGCGTCCCGTTAAAAATAATGTCTGGCATTTATAAAAGCGGAAGGCTCCATCACGCATATTTATTTTACGGAGAAGAAGGCATAGGTAAATTTGAAAGCGCTTTAAATTATGCGAAAGCAATTTTATGCGAAAGAGAAAACGGAACTTATTGTGACGAATGCGAATCTTGTAAAATGATTGACAAATATAAACATCCCGATGTGATTGTGGCGGGAACTGACGAAAGATTTAGAAACGCCGAAATATATTTTAATCAATATCTGGAATATAAACTGCCATATTTGTTTAACGATTTTTACACCGCATGTCGTTCTATCCTTTATAAAGCGGAATCGATGCTTTTCGATAGTTACGATAATTACCCCACAAGTGAACCTAAAGAATATATGCTTGGACAGAAAAAAGAGACTTCTCGATACGGTTTAATCGAGCCATATTATTTGGCAGTTAATTATACTTTAAATGAATTAAACGAAAATAATATTGAATTTATAGATTCTATATTCAGAGCGAAATCTAAAGAAGCTATCGATATAGTAAAAAATAAAGGAGGCAAAAAGAAATATTCTATAGAAGGAAATTTTTTTGACGCATTAAAAAAGATTCATTATAATATAATCCACACGGTTATACCTCTTAATACTGTTCGTAGCATTATAGAAATAACTTATAAAAAACCGCGACTTGGGAAAAAAAGAATAATCATTATTGAAGGCATAGAATTAATGGATAAGAGAGCGCCGAATATATTCTTAAGAACTTTGGAAGAGCCTACGGACAATAATATTTTTATTTTAATAGCGTCCGATACGAATAAATTAACGCAGGACGGAATGAAGCCTTTGATATCGCGAATGATGGAATTAAAATTTAACCCTCTATCCGAAAATAATTTAAGAGCGATTTTAATGAAAAGATTGAAATTTGACGAAGAAAAAACGGCTCTTGCGTTGCAATATTCTTATGGCAGCGTATCAAAAGCCATAAAATATACACTTGACAAAAAAATGGATTCAAGCGATAATATACAGAAAGTTTTATTATCTTTTATAGAGGCTATTTTTAATAATAATGCGTCTCAAATATCGGCAATAATAACTTTATTAAGCGAAAGAAATTATGATATTATAGACGCTATAAAAGAGTTGATAAATATATTAAGAAAGTCTTTGGAAGATAAATATCTTGAAGCCGAAGATAGAAGTTATATATTTCCAAGTTCGGTTTCGGATAAAAGCTTAATATGGATAATTGACGAATTGGATTTTACGGTTAATACACTTACGAATACCAATTCTCAGTCTAAAATAATGCTTTATAAAACTTTAAGCAATATTTATATGTGGTTACATAATTTAAATTAAAACAGGAGTTATACATGAAAAAATTATTTGTTGTATTAAGTATAATGATTTTGGCATTGAGTTCTCTATACGCTCAAGACGATGCCAATACCGATGAACAAATTCAATCGGAAAGTGAGCAATCGAGCGAAGAAGAAACTATTGATACGGTAGAGGGCATTTCCGCATTCTCTCCTTCTTTTTCGGATTTGAGGAATACGGACGACCAATCGTTGGACAAAAGTTATAATCTTCTTCAAACAAATTTGGGTATCTTAAAAGACGATTATTTATTTAGAATATTGTATAAGGCTAATAAAATATTGGAAAATTACACCAATGTAACATTTACGGATACCAACGAAATGTTTTATAATGCCATATACTATTACGATTTGGTTGCAAGACCTATAGCGAATGACAATAATGTAGATTTGGCTCTTAGAGAACTTTATAAATGTTTTAGATTATATGATGAAGTTAAACCTATATATGAAATATTGGGGAAAACAAACGAACTTGCGCAATCCGACTATGAATTAAATTTATACGGGGGTATATTAAACTTATTTAAAGGTTCGCATCATTATTATGCCGTAAGCAGAGATTATTTAACTAAAGCCGTTGACAATATAAATAATAGCGGTTCAACAAATACCACTAATTTAATTATGCTTAATACTTATCTTGCTGGGGTTAATTATAAACTTGCCACCGAAAATCAATATAGCGATGTTAGAAAAGTCTATTATTTAAATGAGATGTTTAATAACTTATGGGATTTAACCACTTTAAAAACCGAAGATGAAACTATAAGAGACGCTAAATATAAGCTTCTTATAACTAAATATCATAAAATATTATACACGACTTCCGACAGGTTTAGAGGCGTTTATTCTAAATATTACGATGAATTAGGTTTTACTTACGGAGATACGGAAGAAGAGATAATGGGAAGAGATGTTATGCCAGTTTATAAAGACGAGGATGAGAATTCTTCAGACGAATCTTCCAATAATGACGAGTAATTTACATTTTTGGTTCATATAGAATTTTCCTTACGATTTAAGGCATACCGATTAATTTTGGTATGTCTTAAATTATAATTAGTAATATTTATTAATAAGTTAAAAATATTATTTAATAAATGGTTGACATAAATTTAAAATAGTTTAAACTTAATATATAAAAATTCATAATTATGAAGGAGATTAAAATATGTTTGAATTAATTAAACTACCTTATGGAAAAGAGGATTTAGCGCCTTATATGTCTTCCAATACTTTGGATTTTCACCATGGAAAACATTTAAACGCTTACGTTACTACGGTTAATGATTTCGTTTCAAAAGACAAATATTTGGAAGGAAAAAGCATAGAAGACTTAATACTTTTTTCTCATAATAATCCCGATAAACAAGGATTATTCAATAACGCTGGACAGGTTTATAACCATGAAGAGTTTTTTAAAGTGTTAAAAAAATCCGAAAAACCGAGCATACCTTCAGAATTGGAATCAAAAATAAACTCCGATTTCGGCTCTTTTGACGCTTTCAAAGAGGCTTTCACTACGGCGGGTAAAACTCAATTTGGGTCAGGCTGGGCTTGGCTCGTTTTAGCTAACGGTAAATTGGAAGTTAGAAAATATCCTAACGCTATGAATCCCGTTGCCGATAAAGTTCATGGTTTGCTTACTTGCGATGTATGGGAACATGCCTATTATTTGGATTATCAAAATAGACGCCCCGATTTCTTAAATACTTTTATAGACCATTTGGTAAATTGGGAATATGTTGCGGAAAAATTAAAATCTGCAAAATAAAAAAAGATAAATAAGATAATAAATATTTTAACAGTTTAATATTTATTAGCGCTTATTCAAAATTAAATTAAGGAGAAATTAAATGAAGGACTTAAAAGGAACAAAAACAGAAAAGAATTTAAATGACGCTTTCGCTGGCGAATCTATGGCAAGAAACAAATATACCTATTTCGCAAGCGTTGCAAGAAACGAAGGCTACGAACAAATAGCAGCAATATTCCTTGAAACTGCGGAAAACGAAAGAGAACATGCCAAAATCCATTTCAAATATCTTAACGGAATCGGAGATACATTGGCTAATTTGCAATCCGCTTGGGAAGGCGAAAATTACGAATACGAAACTATGTATCCTCAAATGGCTAAAGACGCTACGGACGAAGGCTTTGACGATGTAGCTCGCTCTATGAAATTAATCGGCGATGTCGAAAAAGAACATAGAGAAAGATACGCAAAATTAAGAGAGGCTGTTAAAAACGGAACTGTTTTCAAAAGAAACACAAAAGTTCAATGGAAATGCAGGAATTGCGGTTATATATTTGAAGGGGAATCCGCACCAGAAGTTTGTCCCGCTTGTAAACATGCTAAAAAATTCTTTGAAGTTAAGGTTGAAAATTATTGATTATAAAAAAAATTGTTAATTTTTTATTAATCATAACTATAGGAGGCTTTTTAGAGCCTCCTATATATTTATAAAAAACATTAATTATTAATAAAACATATTAGGATTTTTAAAATCCTCTTTTAAAGTATTCAAAACTTTTTCGTCGTCTTCTTCCGATATTTTTAATTCGTCTTCAAGAGTTTTTAATTGATAATCTATTTCTCTTTCTATATTAAATTTATCGTCTTTAATAAGATTCTTTTCAGTTTCTTCCTCATCTTTTTTGTTATCTCTATTGGTAATAAAGTTCATAAGTAAGGTATTGAATACGATAAAATTACTATTTAATCTATTTATTACATCGTAGAATTTATCTCTATTTTTAACAATTTGAGTGGAAATAGAGTTTAAAGAAGTAACTGAATCATTAACTTTGTTTATATCCATACTTTTAGCTTCCACTATGGTAACAACCTCTCTATTTATTTGGTCTAATAAAGTAATTTGGCTATCAACGGTATCTCCGCTCGTAATCTGTTCTTTTACGCTATCTCTAACGCCCGAAGTAGTGTAGTTCAATTTTGTAATGGTTTCAAGTATATCTTTACCTCCGATTTCAAGCTCATTGTTTGCAATATTTATTTCCGAAACTAACCTTGATGCATTTTCCGATATGCTTAACACATTATTCAAAGTTTTACCGCTACTATCTGCAAATTCAACGCTCTCTTCGATTCTTTTTGTAACTTCTTTAATTATAGTCGTTATTGATTTTGCATTTTCCGTAGTATGCTCGGCTAAAGACCTGATTTCGTCCGCAATAACCAAGAATCCTCTTCCATTATCTCCCGCATGCGAAGCTTCTATAGAGGCGTTCATAGCCAAAAGGTTTGTTTGTTCGGAAATATTTTGAATAATATTAATAATGTTTTTTATCTGTTCGTTGCTCGTTTCAACATTTCTAATCGATTCTATTACGCTTTCAACTACATCCATTCCTTTTTCGACTTCGACAAGTAGTTTCTTAAATAAAGTGTTCGCATTATTTGTATTTCTTGCGATACTACTAATATTTGAAATCATCTCCTCAACGGACGCCGAAGTTTGCTCAACCGAAGAAAATTGACGCTCGATATTATCGTTAATCTTATATACGATTTGCAATAAGTTCTCTACGGCAAGCGACGCTGAAGAAAACGCCGTTCTTTGTTGCTCGGTAGACCCCGTAATATTTCTTATCGAATCGATTATCGTTTCTATATTTCCGATACTTCTTCTAATGCTTTCCGTTTGAAAATCAATGTTGTCCGAATTTTCAACCATTATTTTTTCTATATTGTTTATATCGTTGGTTAAATTTTCGCTTTTAGATTTTAAATTATCAATAATTAATTCCAAATCGTTTATAAACAAATTAAAATTATAAACCAAAAGCCCGATTTCATCGTTATTTTTGCAGACGATTCTTCTTCTCAAATCTCTATTATATTCTCTAAGCGCTTCAGTCGATGCGTTCGCATTTTTTATCGGGGCAAAAGTATAACGAAGAATTCTAATATATACGAAAGAAAGTAAACCGTAAAGTATTCCAAATACTATTATGAATAGGCTTATATTTTTTTCTACATAAGAATTTTTAATTATGGAATTTACATCTTTATAATATATTGAAATTATATTCAAATTTTTTATGTAAGAAAAAATAGCTACGGTTTGCGTTCTGTTATTCATATTAAATACGGGAGTCATATAAAAAGAATTATTTTCACATTTGCTTTCAAAATCTTCTATATATTGATAAAATTCTCTTTCCGAATCGAATAATCTATAAATCGCTTGATTCAAAATTCTTCTATCTTTGGCAAACACGATATTTTTATCGCTTAATTTATAATTGACATAAGACCAATTTGAAAACGAACTATTGTCGTTTACGGATTTAAAATATTCCTCAGCGTCAATATTTGCGATTATATTTCCCATTTGATTGTTTATTAACGTGAGCGGATAATAAAAAGAAACAAATATATTTCCAATATTGTCGGTTAAAATATACGAATAAAAATTATTATTATTTGAAATAGAGGTTTGAGGAAAATTATAACTTATTGAAGTTGAATATAAACCGCCCGCGTCTTTCGACACTAATAACGAGGAGGAAGAACCGTTATCCAAAAAATTTCCGCTTATATTTAGATAAACCAAATTATAATTATTGCTTAAACTATAATCGAGATATTGAAATCTATTATTTATATAGTATCTTAAATTATTAATATTTAAAATATTTTGACTTAAATTATTTTTTATCATTCTATCGTAAACTTTCAAATCTAAAAAAACGTTTTCATAACTTTTATTTATACTATCGTTTACGCTTAAAATTTCATTTAAAATTTCTTCTTTATGAATATCTAAATAATATTCTTCTCTAATTCTTATGTAATTCAAAATCAGACTGAAAGTAACACATGAAAAGAAAAAATAAATCGTATATATGACTTTAAATACCAAAGGCAAATAGAAATAGTTTATATTTTCTTCCAACTCCGATTTGTTGGAAGCAAATCTAAATACCATAGTGTATAAAGAACAAATCGCTCCGCTCGAAAGCAAAGAAGCAAAAGCCGCGCCTAAAGAAATATACATATAAGTTTGTCTATTAAAAAAAGCGAATAATGTTATTTCTATTAAACTTCCCAAAACCGATAATGTAGAAAATGCTTTCATCGTTAGGTTGGCAAGTTCTATTTTTTTCCCATCCTCTAAATTCTTACAAAAATTCAAAAATAATATAAAAGCTATTATAGCGAATAATATTTTAACGCCATAAAAAGGAAACGTCGACTTATTGTATATTGAATACCAAATAAAAAAATACCATAATACCAAATCAAATAATATATATATAGATATGATTTGAATTTTTAATGCTCGCATCAGATTTTTTTTTGATTTATCTAAAGCCATAATTTTCCCGTTAGTAAATTTAAAATTATTAATTTTTTATTAAAATACTTTTTATTGCTTACTATTATATATTATCGTATATTTTTTATCAAAATATTAATTGGGAATTTTATCTATAAAACTACAAATTTTATACTCTTCCGACTTCGTTTACCACTCTTCCAATCAATGTGTCATGCGTGGCTATGGTTTTTGAATTAAGTTCGTAAGCTCTTTGAACTTCAATCATCCTCACCATTTCGTTAATCGGATTTACATTGCTCATTTCCAAAAATCTTGAAAGCACTTTCGGACGGTCGACTCCTTTTTGAGCTATGTAAGCGGGGCCGCTAATTTTCGTATCTACCCAAAAAGATTCGCCTTCTTTTTTCAAATATCTTTCGTTTTCAAATCGAACTATCTTCAAAGTGTCTAAAATTTCTTCGTCTTTCCATTCGTTTTCCGTCATTTGAACAAAGTCTTCGCTGTTTTGGTATCTTCTGTTTACGCTTACTCTTCCCTCTTCGTCTATTACATAATTATTAGTTTTTATTTGAATATAGCCGTTTTCTCCCATTACTTTATAACCATGTTTCGTCACCAAATAATTATCTTTATCGACAAGAAAGCTTCCGTTTCTTGTGTATCTTTCGCCATGAGGAGTTTCTATCGCAAAAAATCCTTTATCGCTTAATGCAATATCGAGCTGATTTCCCGTCTCCCTTAAAGAACCTTGCTCCCATTCGGTAAAAACTTCGTTGACTTCAACTCCCGTTCCCATTCTGCCGACATAAGGTCTTATATCGGTAGAACCCAAAGGAAATATTATCACTCCATCGTCTTCTTTTCTTGCAGCCATCATTTCGGGAAAAGCTTTGAATGTAGCCGTATCTCTTTTGAATCCCGGTTTATCTACATTAGCCAAATTATTTGCCACGACATCCAATCTTTCCTGTTGAGCTATCATTCCGCTCGCTCCAGTATAAACGCCTCGAACCATTTAATCCCCCTTTATTTTATAAAATATCGTCTTTTTCTTTTTTAGTTTTTATATTAATTTTATTCAATTTATCTTCCAAATTCTCATAGCCTCTTTCAATATGATAGATTCTATGAACATTGGTAATTCCTTCGGCAATCGCTCCCGCAGCAACCAAAGCAGCTCCCGCTCTCAAATCGCTTGCCTGAACATCCGCCCCTGATAATTTTTTTCCGCCTCGAATAATTATACTCGATTCTTCTTCCGTTATATCCGCTCCCATACGAATCAACTCCGGGACATTGCTAAATCTATCGGGATAAATATTTTCTTTAATATCGCTTTTCCCTTTAATAGCGCATGCCAAAGTGGTAAAAATCGCCTGCAAATCGGTAGGAAAATCTGGATAAGGCATAGTTTCGATAGAAAAAGGTTTTAATTCTCTATTTGTGGCGTCAACTTCAATAGTATCGTCCGTAGTTTTAATATCGCATCCTATAGTGGAAAGCAAATCCAAAACATAAGTCAAATGTTTATAATTAGTTTTTTCCAATTTCAATTTTCCTCTTCCCGCCGCCGCTATAGCAAGAAAAGTTCCCGTTTCTATTCTGTCGGGTATAACTTCAAATTCCGTTCCATGCAATTCGTCCGCTCCGTCAATAACCAAAGTCGATGTTCCTATTCCTTCGATTTTAGCGCCCATTGAAACTAATAACTCTGCCAAATTAACACATTCTGGCTCTCTTGCCGCTCCGTTTATTATAGTTTTTCCTTTCGCCAAAGTCGCCGCCATCATTACATTATCCGTCCCAAGCACAGTGGGTCCGTTTTTTCCGTATAAATCTATTTCGTTTCCTTTTAATCTATCTTTTACCGTAGCGTTTATATAACCGCCAGATATGTCGATTTCCGCTCCAAGTTTTTTTATTCCCATTAAATGCAAATCTATTGGTCTTGGTCCGAAAGCGCAACCGCCGGGATAAGAAACTCTGCAATGTTTTCTTTTCGCGAGCAAAGGTCCCAAAACGATTATCGAACCTCTCATTTTTTTTACCAATTTATAAGGCGCTTCATCGCTTTTTCCGTTTTTAGATATTATAATTGTAGTATTATTTTTAAAATCTACTTTTTTACCCAAAGGCTCTAATATATTTATAAGAACATGAACATCGATTAAATCGGGGACATTATGCAAAGTTATCGGCTCGTCCGTTAAAATTGACGCAACCAAAAGAGGAAGCGATGCATTTTTTGAGCCTGAAATTTGAACAGTCCCAGATATATTTTTTGAGCCTTTTATAACATATTTATACATTACGATTGCCTAATTTGTTTATATTTTTATATTCGGTATATTGGAAAAATGCTTAATAATTTAATTTTTTGATTTTAGTTTTTTAATTTTATAATAAAAATTGTAGTATTTGTATTATTTATAATATCAACTTTTAAATTTAGCGATTTATTTATGTAAATTTTATTTATAAACTATTTACGAAATAATTACAATATATTATAATTATAGTATAGAAAATAAAACTTCATTACATTAAAGTAAAATAGGAGGCAAGACAATGAAGAATTTTTTTTCAATTATATTAATGTTTTCGGGAGCTGTCAATTTGTATTGTTTCGATTTGATAGAAGACACTTTCGAATTTCTATTTGACGATTTGGCTAAAGTAATCGGAATTGTCGTAATAATAGCGGCGATAATATTTTTTGTCAGAAAATATTTGAATAAAGATAAAAATTCCGATAAAGGCAATTGATACTATATTTTAGCTTTTAGATTTTATTTTTTAAGGAAGATTAAATTGAAGAAAATAATTTTAAATAGTTTGATTTTAATTTTTATAGCGTCCGTTCGGCTATATTGTTTTGACGATATTTTTGAAGATATATTCGATGATTTTGAAGATTTTTTCAGAATAGTCGGAATAATAGCGATGATTATTATCGTTATGTATTTTGTAAAAAGATTTATAAAAGACGATTATAATTTGAAGAATAACGACAATAAAAAAAACGGAAATATTCCAAAAATAAAATATGATAAAAAAGAAAATAAAGAATATAAAATAATAGAATACGATTATGACAAAGAAAATATTAAAGAAGATAAATACGATAAATAATTTATTTTTAATTTTTAAGGAGGTTTTATCATGAAAAATAATATTATAACAAATTCAAAAAAATCTAAAAAATCATTCTTGATTATTGGAATAGTCGTAGTAGCGGGATTAATCTTTTTAGGTTTAATATATTTGAGCAGATATTTCGGTGGCGGTTATATTTTATATAGCATAATTGACGATTTTGACGATATTGTGGAAACTTTATTTGAATTATCGCTCACGGTTGCCGTTATAGTATTTTTAGTCGTATTTTTCAAAAAGATATGGCATAAATTATAATTCGCATTTTTGAAAGGCTATTCTATCTTCGTAGTTTCTCCTTAATTTTATTATTCCGCATTTTGTATAACCTTCTCTTTCAAGTAATTTTTGCATAGGAATATTATATTCGCTTGTGTCAATTTTAATGTTTTTATATTTATCGAAACAGTAACGCATACAAAAAGCGCCGATTCCTTTTTTATTGCTAATTGTCGCTATTCTATGAATAACGGCGTATTCTTTGTCGTTAAGCCAATCTCCTTCGTATATTTGATTATAATCTTCTTCGATTCCAATATAAAAACAAAAATAACCGACTATATTATTTTCTTCGTCCAAACATACATAACCGATTGAATTTTTAATATCTTCTTCGATAAGGCTTGCGGGAGGATGATTATCTCCCCATTGATTAGGGTTATTATTTTCTTTCATATAATTTCTTGCATGCTCGAATATTTTTAAGATAATATTCAAGTCGTTTAGCTCGGCTTTTCTTATTGTCATAAAAAATGAAATCCTTAAAAATTAAAAATAAACAAAATATAATAGATAATGCTATAATCATATATTAACCTATAAATTTAATCAATCTATTTATAAAATTAACAATTTATTCGGTATAGTCAAGCAAAAATTTAAAAATCTAACTTTTTCAAAAAATTCTTTATATATTTCGCCTGTTCTTCGTTTTTTATCAAAAAAGCGTCATGCCCGTAATTCGATTTTATCTCATGAAATTCGGTTTCTATATTAGAATGATTATAAGCGTCTACAATATCGACCGACTGCGAACTCGGGTAAAGCCAATCGGAAACGAAAGATATTATAAGAACTTTATTAAGCGAAATATTTTTTTTAGTTTTTATTTTTTTAATTTCGTCTCGCACATCGAAAAAATCCATAGCTTTAGTAAGATACAAAAAACTATTCGCGTCGAATCTTGCGGTAAATTTTTCGCCGTTATAATGCAAATAATTTTCAACTTCAAAAGAAGGCGTAAAATATTTTAAAGATTTTTTTCTCTTTCTTCCGAATTTTTCTCTCATATATTCCTCGCTCATATAAGTTATATGTCCGAGCATTCGAGCCAAAGCGAGTCCTTTATCGGGAGAGGAAATTCCGTAATATTTTCCGCCATACCATTCGTTGTCTTCCGTTATCGCCTGACGCGCTATTTCATTTAAAGCTATTTGCATAGGAGAATGCGTCATAGAGCTTGCGATTATTATTGCCTTTCTAATCGAATCGGGATAAGTCGCCGTCCATTGAAGAGCTTGCATTCCTCCCATCGAACCTCCGACTACGCAATATAATTTTTTTATTCCCAAATAATCTATAAGAATTTTTTGCGCCTTTACGATATCTTTAATTGTGAAAGTCGGAAAATCCGTTCCGTAATAAGAATTGCCTTTAGATTTCTTTGAAGAAGGTCCCGTAGTTCCCGAGCATCCTCCCAAAACATTCGAGCAAATAACGAAATATTTATTTATATCTATAGCTTTATTTTTTCCGACAAAATTGCTCCACCATAGCGTGACATTCGAGTCGCCCGTAAAAGCATGGCAAACCAAAATAGCGTTATCTTTATTTAGATTCAATCTGCCGTTTACGGTATAGGCTATGGTCAAATTTTCTATCGTCTCTCCGTTTTCAAATTTGAAAGTTTTATTCGTTTCAAAATATTTAACTTCCGATATTTTATTTTTTTTATTCATTGGCAAATCTCCCATAATCAATTTTTTATAAAAATTTTTTAAAATAAAAAAGCCGCCAAATAAAATTTGACGGCTGGAGACAAAAAACAAAATCTATATTATACAGCCGTCCGTAAATCGCATTTGCATCATAGAAAAACCGTTATTTGAAAAGCGGTTAATATTTACGAAAGCCGTTATAATCAATTTATTTTCCCTTATAAAAATTTTTATTTAATTAATTTTAATCGAATTTATTATAACGAAAATAAAATTATTGTCAATATAGAAATCAATAAAGAAATATATTAATCAATATAAAGTCATATTATTAGAGTGGATTGCTTCGGCCTCATCAAAGACGGACAAAGTCACGGTAACGTTTGCGATGACAAATTAACTTGACAAATTAAATATTATAAATAAACTTAAATAATGATAATAAATGCGGTTTTTGAAACGGGTTAAACGAATATATAAATAACCGATTGAACTTATATCGTTATAAATTATGAATATTGATAAATTTCTTTTAGAATTCTGCGGAAAGTTGGAAAAAGATTCCGTTTTAGTAGGTTTAGATTTTAATCTTAATAATGAAAATAATAATAAATTTTATTCTATTGATAACGATTACAGAATTATAAAAAACGATATAGAAAATTCTTTATCGGGCTATTCTATATTAAAAAAAATCGCTTATAAAAATAATAATAAAATAAATATTGACGAAGAGATTATTAATAAAGCTTTTGAAAAAAAATTATTATTCGGAATTCCTTTATATATTCCAAATAAAAATAAAAAAATCAATAAGGCTTTATTTTTAGACAGAGACGGAATATTAATGGAAGATTTGGGATATGTAGGAAGCGTTGATAGAGTTAAAATAAAAAAAGAATTTATAGAAATTGTAAAATATGCTAAAGAAAAAGGATTTATAACTATAGTCGTCACAAATCAAGCTGGCGTTTCTTACGGTTATTACACAGAGGAGGATGTTAAAAAAGTTCATAAATATATTTACGAAGAATATAAAAAATGCGGGGCTTTAATAGACGATTTTTATTATTGCCCTTATCATATAAAAAGCGAAAATAAAAAATATAATATAATTTCAATGATGAGAAAACCCGAGGCGGGAATGCATTTGCTTGCCTCAAAAAAATATAATATTGATTTAAGCGCGTCTTTTATGATAGGCGATAGAGATACGGATATTATAAAAATTCCTTATTTGAAAACTCTTCTTATAGAAACTCCCGCTTATAAAATAGAGAATAGAGGAAAAATTGTAGAAATAAAAGATATATATTCTTATTTAGGGCAGTAAATATTAATTATATTATCTCGGCATAGAACCCAAATACTGCATTATCTGAACTCTTCTGCTTTCCACATCTTGAGATAAATTCGCTATAACCTGATTAGTCGAAGCCATCGGAGACATTCTATTTCTAAAATCGTTGTAAATATTCAAAGCTTCCACGACTTTATTTTGTTCGATATAAATATGTCCTATCGCATACAAAGCAAAAGCTCCGTTCTGGCTCAACTCGTTCGTATATTTTGAATATATATCCGTTGCCTCGTTATACATTTTTTGATTAAGATAAATATTCGCCAAATCGAATTCCAAAGACGATTTATCTTCGTTTTTCAAATTAGGAATTCTCAAAGTCTCGTTTAATAGATTTACCGAAGAAGTTATATCTCCCATATTCGCATACAATATAGCCAAATCTTTATTAACCGAAAATATCTGCTCTCCGTTTTTTGCTCGATTTTTAGCCTCGTTTTTCGCCCATATAGTTTCTTCTATATCTTGCCTATTCTGATAAACATAATTTGCATAAGCGCTATAACTTTCAAAACTGTTTTCTATAGTAGCCTGCTCTTTCATAGCTTCGACTTGACTTTTCGGCGTCCTTAACTGCGCTTCAATTCTCTGAGTAAATTGTTTTATCTGTTGATAGGTTTGATTCTGTTCTCTTGCAGCGTCTCCTATATCGCGTCCTCTATGAAAAGTTTTTTCAGCGCTCTCTAAAACTTCTTTCGCTTTATTCAAATATTCCGCTTCTTTTTCGTAAGGAGTTTCTTTCGCTCGAGCCAAATACTCGTAGGAAGCAGCCAAATTAAAATACGCGGGATAAATAAGTTTTTCAAGTTTTATAAGCTCCTCATACATTATTGCCGCTCTCTCATAATTACCGTCAATAATAGCCTGATTTCCAACTGCAAAATAAACATTTGACATATCGAAACCTATTTTAAGCATTTTATCTTCTTCTTCTCTCTTTAATTTTTTAAGCTCTTCTATCTTTTCGTTAGCCTCGTTTTTAGTAATTCCATTTCTCGCCTCATTTCTATTTCCCATATATTCTAAAAGCTTGTTATATATTTTTATTTTTCTGTTATACATATCTATTTTTGCAAGAGAATAGGAACTAATAAATATTTCTCTCGTCAAAAAATCGTAATGCGAAATCTCTTCGTCTGTTCCTTGCATAACATAAGTATTCCAATAATCTTCTTCCGTTTTGAGTTCTGGAAATGGAAGCTCATACATTTTTATAAATTCTATTTCTTCATTTCCGTTATATATATTTTTTCTCTGAACGGATATTAAACCTTCGTCAAGCAAAGCGTTAATGTCGGATGCAATTTTTGAATCTTCGTAATCTCTTTTTAAATGTTCTTTCGCTATTTCTTTATAATCGTTAATTGTAAGTAGTTTAAAGAACTCCAATTCATCAACCAAAGCGTATTTTATAGGCTGAACTTTAAATACAAGTCCGTAAGCCTTAAAATAATAATCTCCGAGCCTTTGAAGTCCGTCTCTTCTCCAAGCCATATAATAAGGGCGTCCAGTATTAATAAAATCTTTATCAACCGCATCGCTTATATCTCCGAGCCATCTTCCGTCCGTTTTCATTAGGTTTCCGTATATTCTTTCAAATACATTTCCCTTTTGGTCGTATATTTTCAAGTCGGGTCTTCTTCTTTCAACCATCGTATAATAAACGAGTCCGAATACCTGATTATCTCCGCCTTCGGTCGCGAATATCGCGTTATCGGGAAGCGAGTTCATCATATTATAAGAATAATCATGATTACTATAATCTTTTGAATTGTTATTTCTACTCAAATTGTTTATAAATATTGGAATCATTATGATTAAAATAACGATTAAAGAAAGCACATGCCCGCTTTTGAAAGAATTTATAATTCCTTCTTTTAAAGGATTTTTAAATAAATTTTTTATATTTCCGTTAAAATATTCCATATACCATTGAATGCCGAAGCCGATTATAACCATCATATATAAAGTTGCGGGAAGAAAAAAGACTTCTACAAAAGATAAGGTTCTAACGCTTGGCGGCGGATTCGTATAAGCCATAAGCGAAATTGAAAAACTTAAAAGTCCGAATACCGAAAATATTCCGATAAATTTATTCTTCTTGAATATTTGAAATAGCCCTGGTATTAAAAATAAAAGTCCTAAACTTGTAAGTTGAGTTTTAAAAATATTAATCAAGGCGCTAACTTGTTCGGGGTGAAGAATAAAAACCGCAGCAATATCGTTTCCAGAAGTTCCATACTGTTTTCTATGAATCATACTGAATAAATAGCTTAAATTTTCCCAACCCGAAGGTTCGTTTAATTGTCCCCAATTCAAAGGAGGCAAAGCTCTCGCTCTTATCGGCATGTAGGCGTAAATCATAACCCCGACAGCCAACATCAAAAGCATTTTATAATAGGTTATAGATATTCCCGTTATAAAATCGTTGTCCTTATTAAATTTGTCTATTTTGCATAATAAATATCTGTAAATCAAACACCAAGCCAAAACTAAAAACAAAGCCCATAAAACCAAAAACATTCCTTTATATAAAGTTGGATAGAATGGCGCTTTTAAATTCTGTATCATATCGGGACGCAAATAAGAACCGTTTGCCAAAGCGGTAAATATGTCGCTTATTATATTCATATCGGTAAAAGGTTTGAATAATATTGAAAATATAGAATCGTTTGAAGAGACTCCCGCTGGAAAATATAAATAAGCTTCGTAATTCATAATAAATCTATAATATCCGAAACCGCCTATAAAAAGCAAAAACAAAAATACGAATATTGAAATAAATGAAGTTTCTATATGTTCGATATATCTGTCTTTATGAATCAAAAATAAAACTATTCCTATAAAAAGCAAAGGAGCGAACGCGAAAGGCAATGTGACATGGTGATTTGCGAGAGCTACTCCGTATAAAAAGCCGAAAGCCATAAGATACTTTGAGCCGTAATAAGCGATTTCATCGTTTGCATGTTTCCAAACCGCCTCGAACCAATAAACGAGTATCAAAAGCATAGAAGCTATTTGCAATATATTCAAACTGTAAACTTCCGCCATTGTAGCCTGCGCCCACATATTGTCGGAGATAGCAAATGCAACGGAAGAGAGTAAAGCGGGAATTTGAATTACGGGCGAAAATCCTCTTTCGATTCTATTTTGTCCTAAAACTTTTGCCATTATCAAATAAAAGAATATAGTCGAAATAGCCGCGCAAGTTCCAGAAAATAAATTCGTTCTCCAAGCGATATTTCCAAACGGAATATAAGTAAATAATTTCGACATTAAAGTATAAAACGGATATCCAGGCGCATGTCCTACCCCTAAAAAATATGCCGCAGTCGTTAGCTCGCCGTTATCCCCAGCGGAAAGAGAAGGAGTGAGAGTGAATAAATATAAAAAGAAAGCAAATAAAAACGAAATAGACGCGAATATAAAATCGATTTTTGAGAGGCGATAAGGTTTTATAGAATATTTTTTATAGATTGGCTCGGATTTTTCTTTATCTTCAAAAAATATTTTTTTTATAGTATTAATCGCTTTATTTTCTTTTCTTTCATTTTTATTATTTTTTTTAGATTGCCTATTTTGAAGTTCTTTTATATATTCTTCTACAAGTTCTTTATCTTTTTCCAATTTTTTTGAAAGTTCGTCAACGGTTTTATTTTTATGATTAGCTTTAATATATTCTTTTTCCAAATGCGAAAGTTTAGCCATTATTATTATCCTTAAATTTAAATTTTATGATTTACGAAATTAATTTAGAAAATAATTATATAATATATTCGTTTAATATTCAATATATATTTTTAGCTTAGAAAATGACAATTTTTTAGATTGCTTCGCTTCTTTATATTCGCTCGCAATGACTAAAAATAATACATTTTTTATTAAAATAACGATTGCAAATATTGTCATTACGAGGCATAGCGAAGTAATCTAAAAATAACAAAAAAGGGGCTTAAAAAAGCCCCTTTAACTTATGATAAATATATATGAATTAATAATAATTAATTATTTATCTTTGTCAAGTTCAATTTTACTCCGCCTTTATCATAAGTGGCAATGCTATTGTCTTCGTTGAAAGTCAAAGTCCAGTCTATCGTTTTTCCGTTTCCTTCGTTATAAACCGTAAGAGTTTTGCCTTTCAATATAGAGCGTTTACCTACTTTACTTCCGCCAGTTCCGTTTTGAACTATTTTTACTCCGCCTGGGAAAGATTCTACTTTTCCAAATGCGGTTGATGAAGCTTGGTCAAATTTATTGAATTCAATATATATATTGTTATCGGTATATTGAACTTCGCCCAAACTTTCTATAAAGTCTCTCGTTACGGAACTTGAATCCACTGAAACATCTTGTCCAGTTCTTGAGTATTTTTTATAAACGCCTTCTTGGAGTTTTATTATATTTTTCGTATTATCTTTGTCGATTATAAATAAATCTCCGCTGGTTTTATCTAAACCATAATAACCAGCTCTTAAAGTTTCTTTGAAGAATACGCCTCCATCGGAATCTATAGACAAGAATGCGTTTCCGTTTATATCTTTGTAAGTTCCCTTATAGTCGCGCAACTCGGCATAAGTCGCCACTTTACCGCTAACTAAAGACTCTACTACCGAATCATCTCGAGTTAAGATATTAAGATGATGTCTGCTGAATCCGTCTTTATCGTCTCCTTCTTTCCTGAAATTCAAAACTTCTATAGTTCCTAATCCGCCCTTATTGCTTATTTGCATCTTGTTTCCATTAGGGTCAACCGTTATTCCGTTGGATATTTCTTCAAAGAGCCAGCCAGTATTTTCATAAAGTTTTCCGTTATAAAGCTTATATGTCACTTTACCGCTTTCATAATATAATCCAGCGTATTTGTTGATGAAAGAAGCCACAGTGTCCGTAGTATCATCGCCTTTGCCTGGGGCAATCAAATCGTCATTTCCAAAATCGTTCAAATGTCCGCCCCCGCCTTCTTGCGAAAAATCCTGCGCAACTGGAGCGAGCTTACTTGCGCAACTAACGGCAAGCATTAAACTTAAAAATATTATTAAAATTTTCTTCATAGTCATGTTTTGCCTCCTTAATAATTATTTTTTTTGTAACTCAACGGCATCGCCACCTCTATTTCGGTAAGTCGCTTTGCCTGTTGGATTTCCTTTTGTGTCTTGCTCGAATATCATAACGCTTCTATCCGCTCCCTTAAGGGTTAATTCATTGCCTTTAAGAACGACTTGAGTTGTATATCGTCCAAAATACCACGAACCATTAAATTTAGAGCGTCTTTTGAAACAACCGTCTGCGGCAATTTCTATTTCATAATTCTCGTTTTTCCAAGTTCCAGCATACGGTTCCAAATAGTCGGTCTTTTTATAATAGATAACTCTATCTTCGCCTTTAGAATAATAGCGATAACCGAAACCGTCAAAAGTAAGAATTTCCAAACCTTTGTTTGCAGTTTGATATTCCAACTTATTTAGAGTTTTGTCAACGGAAATGCCTTCGGTGATTTCAACCCAAACTTCCTTCGTGTTATTCTCTTGTGAGGCTTCCTGCTCGTTTGTAGGTCCCACTTTGTCCACATAGTAGATTTTAGAATCTTTAACTTTGTAGCCAACGAAACCAGCTTCTGTTGCGAATACTCCGTTATAATCGGCTTTGCCTAAAAAAGAGGCTATTCCTTCAGGTGAACTATCGGGCGTTCCGCCTTCTTCCTCGATAGTTTTCATTGCCCGCATATTATCATCGGCGTTCATGTCAACATTGTTTGTAACTTTATTCTTACAACCAACAGCTATTATGCAGACAGCCAAAAATAAAATAGTGAGTTTCTTCATAATTCTCCCTCCTTAATAATAAATAACATTGACTATTTTATCAATTATCTATTTATTAATATAATAAAAAAATAAAAAAAGTCAAGTAAATTTTCTATTTTTTCAAGAAAATTAAACTTTTATTATATCGTTATATGCCTTGAACCCGTAAGCGGACTTTGTATTGATTATAGCCGAGTTTATAGCTTTTCCCATTGCTATTGCCGCAATACTTCCGACAGCGTCCAAATTTGCCTTTACATCTCCAACCGACATTGCATAAATACTGTCGCCGTCTAAAGTCGTGTGAACGGGTTTTATAGTCATTGCAAATCCGTTATGAGACATCGAAGCGATTTTTCCCATTTGAGATTTTGTAAATTTTGCGTTCGTTATAACCGCTCCGATAGTCGTGTTTGTAGTTATATTATTTTCCATATCGAAAGACAAATTTTTATTTTCCGCTATTTTTATTAATTCTTCTTCGGAATTTCCAAATCCGTTCTTTTCTTTATTGAGAACTCCCGCTATCATTTTTCCGCTTTCATAATCGAAAATATCTCCGAAAGCGTTAACCGAAACTATAGCGCCAACTTTTAAATTTCCAATTTGTAAAGCGTAGAATCCGAGTCCCGATTTCATAGCGTAGTTTATTCCTAATATTTTGCCGACTGTAGCCCCCGTTCCCGCTCCATGATTTCCCATTTGAATATTATTTTTTTCGGAGTTGACGCAGGCTTGATAGCCCATTTTCGCATCGGGGCGAATTTTATAATCTCCGACTCGCAAATCGAATATACAGGATTCGCAAACCAAAGGAACTTTTGTGACGCCGACATCGAATCCTATATTTCGCTCTTCCAAATATTTCATTACTCCGCCCGCCGCATCCAAACCGAACGCGCTTCCTCCGCTTAATAAAACGGCATGAATAACTTCCGCGGATGCAGCATGTTTTGTTAGCTCGCTTTCCCTCGAAGCGGGTCCTCCTCCTCTCACATCGAGTCCCGTTATCGCTCCTCTTTCGCAAATTATAACCGTGCAGCCCGTTCCCGCTTTTTCGTCTTCCGCGTTTCCGATTTTTATATTTTCTATATCAGTTATTTTTATTTCTTTTACTAAATCTTTATTCATAATTTTTGCTCGAAATTTATTTTTATTGATTATACATTATTTTAAATATTATTAATATTAAAAATCAAATTTTATTATGGTTATTTTATTGATTTATGTTATTATTTCAATATTACAAATTAAATGGATTAAAAATTAAATATGATAAAAAAATTAATTATAGCGACAGCGAATAAACATAAATTATCTGAAATTGAATTTATTTTAAAAGATAGCGTCAAAGAAATTGTGCCAATGCCCGCCGACATGGAAATCGAAGAAAACGGAAAAACTTTTATGGAAAATTCTTTGATAAAGGCAAAAGCGGTTTACGAAAAAACAAAAATCCCGTCTTTAGCGGACGATTCGGGCCTTTGCATTAACGCTCTCGGAGGAAAACCCGGATTATTTTCGGCTAGATACGGAGGAGAAAATTTAAGTTATAGAGAAAAAATGCAAATGATTTTGGAAGAATTGAAAGACAAAAAAAACAGAACCGCTTATTTTATCACATCCGCCGTATGCGTATTAAACGAAAAATATTATATAATAGCGGAAGGAAAAGTTGAAGGAAAAATAATCGAAAGCCCGCGAGGATTTGAAGGTTTTGGATACGACCCGATTTTTATGCCAAACGGTTTTAATATAACTTACGCGGAAATGCAAGCCGAAGAAAAAAATTTAATCAGCCATAGATTTATCGCAATGTCGAAAATGAAAAAAATATTATCTTGCATTTATGAGGACTAATTTATATAATTAACATAATATTAAAAAATTAAAAAATAAATTAAGAATAAAAATTATGAGCGATTTATTAAAAGTAGAAAATTTAAAAATGTATTATCACACTTCCAAAGGACAAGTGAAAGCGATAAACGATATTAGTTTTGATATGAAGAAAGGCGAAACTTTAGGAATAGTCGGAGAATCTGGATGCGGTAAAACTAGTCTCGGAACTTCTTTACTCGGCATGCCTTCAATTCCTGGAAAATACGAAAGCGGAAAAAT
>CAKVCG010000007.1 GCA_934725525.1 uncultured Brachyspira sp.
GTAGCCTTTCTTATAAGTTTTTTTATAGTCGGAATATCTATTTCCTCTCCTTCAAAAAACTTATTCATAGCGTCATCATCATATTCTACTATCGCTTCCAATAATTCATTTCTGTATTTTTCGGCTTCTTCTTTTAATTCGGCTCTAATATCTTTTTCTTCCATTTTCATGCCGTCTTCCGAAGTCCAAATAATTTCTTTCATTTTTACCAAATCTATAACGCCTTCAAAATGACTTTCCGAACCTATAGGAATAACAACAGGATGACTATTAGCTTTAAGCCTATTTCTCGTCTGTTCCAAAACGGAATAAAAATTAGCACCAATTCTATCCATTTTATTTACAAAAATCGCTCTCGGAATTTTATAATTACTAGCTTGTCTCCAAACCGTTTCGCTTTGAGGCTGAACTCCGCCAACCGAACAAAAAACTCCGACTGCGCTATCTAAAACTCTTAAAGACCTTTCAACTTCCGCCGTAAAGTCGACATGACCAGGAGTATCTATCAAATTAATACGATTGTTATTCCAAAAACATGTAGTTGCCGCCGATGTAATCGTAATTCCTCTTTCTCTTTCTTGTTCCATCCAATCCATCTCGGCTGCGCCTTCATGAACTTCTCCAATTTTATGAGTTTTTCCCGTAAAATATAATATTCTTTCGCTTAAAGTGGTTTTTCCAGCGTCTATATGAGCCATAATACCTATATTACGCGTATTTTCTAAAGAAATCTGTCTCGCCACTTAATTTTCTCCTAAAATTACCACCTAAAATGAGCGAAAGCCTTATTGCCTTCTGCCATTCTATGAACGGTTTCTTTTTGAGCAACCGCTGCGCCTTTACCTTCAATAGCGTCAACTATTTCGTTCGATAATCTTTCAATCATACTTTTTCCGCTTCTCTTCCTTGACGCGTTTATTAACCATTTAAATGCCAATGAAATTTGTCTTTCGAGACGAACATCCACTGGAACTTGATAAGTAGAACCTCCGACTCTTCGCGATTTTACTTCGACTCGAGGCTTAATATTTCCTATAGCTTCGTTAAAAGCCGTAAGACCGTCTTTCCCCGTTTTATCTTTAACCAAATCCATCGCTTTATAAAATATATTTTCAGCCTTGCTCTTTTTACCGTCATACATAAGTTTATTAATAAATTTACTTATCGTATCGCTTCCATAAATTGGGTCGGCTTCAATTTTTCTTATTTGCGCTCTTCTTCTTCTTGCCATTATTTACTCCATTTAAGCTTTAGGTTTTTTAGTTCCGTATTTACTTCTGGCTTTCATTCTCTTTTCAACGCCCGTAGCTTCTCTACTTCCTCTAACTATATGATAACGACATCCCGGCAAATCCTTAACCCTTCCGCCTCTTATCAAAACGCGGTTATGTTCCTGTAAAGTATGGTCTATACCGGGAATATAAGCCGTCACTTCTATTCCATTCGTTATCCTCACACGCGCTATTTTACGCATTGCCGAATTAGGTTTTTTGGGAGTAGTCGTAGTCACCCGAGTGCATACGCCTTCTCTTTGAGGGCATTTCATTAGCGCGGGCGATTTAGTCTTATTCAATATTCGCTTACGACCTTTCCTTATTAATTGATTAATTGTAGGCATATAATATAAAACCTCTAACATTTTTATTTATATTAAATTAAAATTATAAATCAAAAATTAATCTATATCAACCCAAATATAATGGGAACTTATATTAAATTGCTAATCCCTAAATACGAAACGATATATTAAATATCGAGCAATTAGTATTTACTTAAAAACTTATACTAAGCGCTTTAATCGTTTTAACGAAAGTGATAGAATTATACAATATTTAAAAAAAATGTCAAGCGTTTATAAACATAAAAAACAATTTTTTACCATAAAAATCTAAAAATATAATATATAATTGCGAGCCATTTTTTACTCAAATAGGCTATTTTTTTATTTGTATATAGTATATCATTACTTATAATGAACATTTCAGGTTATAATTTATTTACCCCGTTATTGGGAAATATTAAAAATTGGTATTCGCATATAGACAGAATAAAAAAAATCGGTTTCGAGTGGGTTTATATTAATCCTATAACTTATCCCGGTTTCAGCGGAAGTTTATATGCCACAAAAGATTATTACAAATATAATCCCGCATTCTTTACAAGTTCAGAAAAAAATATAGCTGAAAAAGAGATAAAATATTTCACGCAATATTGCAAAAAAAATAATATAAAATTAATGATTGATTTGGTTATCAATCATTCTTCAAAAGATTGCAATTTAGTCGAGGAACATTTCGATTGGTATAAATTAAAAGACGGCGAGCTCGTTTCGCCCGGAGCTTGGGATAACGGCAAATGGATAGAATGGGGCGATTTGGCTTCTTTCAATAACGAAAAAATAATCTTAAACAAAAATAACGAAGAGATAGAAAATCCTATATGGAATTATTGGAGAGAACTTATTAAACATAATTTAGAATTAGGATTTTCCGGTTTTAGATGCGACGCCGCCTATAAAATCCCTAAAGAATTATGGAGCTATTTAATAAACAACGCTAAAAAATATAATAAGGATATTATATTTTTTGCGGAAAGTTTGGGTTGCTCTTTGGAAGACACGAAAGATTTAATAGAAGCGGGATTCGATTATGTGGCAAGCAGCGCAAAATGGTGGGATTATGAAAGTGAATGGTTTATAGAGCAATACGATTTGGCAAGAAAAAATTGCAAACAAATAGCGTTTCCGAGCAATCATGATACGGAAAGGTTGATAACGGAATATAACGGCAATATATGGAAATTAAAACAAACTTTTTTATTCACGGCTATAGTCAGCGATATGTGGATGATAACTCTCGGAGACGAATACGGTTTTTATAAAAGATGCGATGTCGTTGGCGGAAAAGAAAAAGACTTTGAAAAAATAAGTTTCGATTTAAGCGATTATATAAAAGATATGACGGGTTATATTAAAAAAAACCATATACTATCAAACTGCGGTAAAATAGTTTCTTTGGATATTTTGGAAAATATTGAAAAAAAGAAAGAAAAAGAATTAAAAACCGAGAATAACGATAAGAATGAAAACAATCATATTGAAGAAAATAATAAAGAAGATATCGAAGAAATAAAAAATCCTCTCAAAAGATTTTATAAATATAGTTTGGATGAAAAAGAAAGAGTTTTTATAGTAGTTAATACCGCGGACAAAAAAGAAAAACTTGATGTTAAAAAATTTAATATACAAGAAGATATTTCATTCGATAATATAGTAGAGATAAAAGAAACGATTGAAATAGCGCCTTACCAATTAAAGATTTTTAGAGTTTAGGTGGTATTTTTATAAATGTAAAAATGAATAAGGAATTTATATGGAAAATATAAAGTCTATAGAAAGTTTTTTTACGGATTTGTCGAGAGGTTTACTCTTTGCAGAAAACACAAACGAAATAGACATTGTAGTCGATTTATTTTTAGAAAAAATATGTCAATATTATCATTTTGACTGCGGGGAGGTTTATTTTCCTAAAGGGGAATATTTAATATTGAGAGGCGTTTACGGCATAGACAGGTATTATGTATGCAAAGTTGATTTTCCAGTCACTATGAATAATGTGCAAGAAATTTTATATAATAGAAAAGAATATATAGGAAAAAATATAAATATTGCGAATTTAGATGTATTTTCTAATTATAAAACTTTATTAGCATTACCGATTCATACAAGTCAAAATCCTATAGGAGTCATAGTTTTCAGAAATAAAGAAGAAAAAAAAGAATTTTACAAAAGCATAAGAGAAGAACTTAAAAATTTTATAGGACATTTCGCCGTATATATAAATAATGTATTGCAAAATGTAACTTATAAAGAAAAAGATAAACAATTAAAATCGATTAGAGAATTATATTTAAAATTAAGCGATATTGATAAATTTGAAAACAATCTAAAAACATTGGCATCCGATATTGCAAATATATTCAGCGCAAGTAAAACTTTTATAAGATTAAGACATACCGGTTATAATTTTGAAACAATATCCTCCTACGGTTTCGATGATAATTTTGATTACTCTATCTTTGAAAAAAAAGAATATGAAAAAAAATATTTGGATTCTGAAATTTATTATATAAATAATGTGGAAAAAAATGAGGATTGCGCAAATTTTAAAAATATTATAAATCGTTCGATTTTATTTAATCGAATATTTATAAGAAACGATTGCTTCGGGTATATTGTAGTTATAGATAAAATAAAGGACGCCGTAAACCCATTGGGAGATTTTGATAATGAAGATGTAAATATGTTTAATCCTCTTTTAACAAATATATCGAGCAGAATATCGGAATATTACAATATAATAGAATTGAATAAGGCAAACGAAAAAAATACAAAAAATATGGCTCGTTTAAGCGCTTTATACGATATAAGTAATATATTGCTTGAACGTTCTAAAACGGAAGATATACTATTTATGCTTCTTACCATAGCGACTATAGGAGATGTATTCGCTTTCAACAGAGCATTCGCATTTTTATATGATAAGGAATTTAATGTGTTTAGAGGAAAAATGTGCATCGCTCCAAAAGATGCAAACGATGCGGGAAATATTTGGAATAAAATGAAAGATATGGATAAATACGCCCTCAGAGAAAAATTAATGCTCTCTTTTAAAAAAAGCGATTTAGAAGAATCATGGGATTTAAATCAAAAATTCTTAAATACGGTTATCCCAAATAATAATCAGTGTCAATTATTTTTCAATATATTCAATAATAAAGAAAGCGTAAATGTAAAATCTGTAAACGATAACTCATTGGTAGAACAGATAAGAAATTATACCGATATATTTGGGTATAATCCATTTGCAATCGTTCCAATAATGGACGCGAATAACTGCATTGGGATGATAATAGTAGATAATATATATAATAATGTTCCTATACCGGATAACGATTTGGATTATTTAAAGATGTTCGGAAGACAAGCGGCTGTAGCTTTGGAATATTCTTCTATGTATAACGAAATAGAAAAAAGTCATAACGATTTAAAAGCCGCGGAAAAAAGTTTATTCGATATTAAAAGTTTGGCTATGATAGGCGAAATGAGTTCTTCTATGGCGCATAATTTAAGAAATTTTATAGTTCCAATATCTGGATTTGCAAACAGACTCGTAAAAGTAAGTTCGGACGAAAAAACGAGCGAGTATGCAAAAATTATAGCCGATGAAATTAATAAATTGGAAAATTACATTCAAAGAAATTTATCATTTGCAAAAAGTATCAACTTAGTCCCAGAAACTTTTAAAGTAGACGATATAATAAAATACATAAATATATTGACTAAAGAATATATAAAGAAAAGCGGCAAAAAAATCAAATTTTACGCTATTAACTCGACTAAAGAAGATAGCATAAGATGGGACTATAACAGAATGAACGATGTTATAATCAATTTAATAATTAACGCCATAGACTCTATAGAAGATGAAAACTATGCGATAATAAGCGTTATATTCGCAGACAATCCATATAGAGAATCTATGATAGATATAATAGTTGAAAATACGAATTCTTATATAGAAAAAGATATAATAAATAAATTATTCACTCCTTTTTTTACTACAAAAAGCCACGGGGTAGGAATAGGATTGGCCGTATCAAAAAGAATAGTCGAAGCGCATGGCGGAAGTATAATGGTTAAAAGCGTAAGCGGAAGTTTCAAAGCAACGGCATTTTTTATCACTATACCCGTAAAATTAAATAATTAAAACTTATTTTCCGATAAATTAATAGGAGTAAATATGGCTAAAATAAGCGAAGCGGCAAAAGCGGAATGTAACAGAATGCAAAATAAATATAAAGAATTGCTTTCTATCGTTGAAACCGATATGGATAAATTAGAAAAAGAATTAGCGACTATTGAAAATAATCTCGAATTAGCCAAAATGAAAATAGACTTGGCGGTTTTATATATAAAAGCTTCTTCTTTTATAGCTACAATTTGCTACATATCTATAGAATATTTGGATATTAGAATAGAAAATCAATTAAACGACGGTAGAAGATATATTAATAAAGCCATAACTTTATTGGAAGAGGCTCTGGGAGATTATTCCGACGATTCATTATCATTAAACGAAGAAGTTCATGAGTATTTAAAAGATAAATTTACAGACGAATGGAGATATAAATTTATATGCTCTTTCGGTTATGTTATAGATTATTTCAAATTCTGCTACGGCGAAAATTCAAAATGGCTTCAGAATTTTATAGAGATAGAAGGAAGATTTGCGTTAATAGCGAAAAATATAATAGATTTCAAAAATTATATAAAAGAATTAACCCCCGAGATTGAAGGTTATATATATAGAGTAAAATTGATGGGACTTGTAAAATCATTAATATTGGCGTCCGCAGAGCAATACAGAACTAAATACGAACTACAAGACAGGCGTCCAGATGACATGAAAATAGCTCTTAACCTCACGGGAACTTTAAGAAGAATATATATATACTTAAATGAAACTGAAGAAGCCGAAGAACAGAAAAAGATTTACGACCTCTGGAAAAAGAAATTAGATTCCGATATGAAGGCGATGAAAAAGTAATTAGGATAATATTTTTCAAAATAAATTCGCTTTGACAAAAGCTTTCAATTAAGTATAATAATTAAATGAAAAATAAATTAATATTTCTTATATGCATAATTTTTATAGCTCTTATTTTAAAATTGTCGACTCTATCAAAAAGTTTAATAGAAAATTTTTACTCGAGAGCTTTATATAAAGGTTTGGCTGGAAATTTAAATAAACTGTCGGGTAAATTCAGTTTTTCTTTAGGCGAAATTTTACTTGTTATATTTACACTTCTTTTAATACTATTTATAATTTTTACGATAAAAAATTTAATAACGGAAAAAGAAAGGCTAAAAACCTTATTTAATTTTCTATACGTTATAGTTTGCATAGCAATAATCTTATATATAATATTTATGTCTATTTGGGGATTAAATTATTACAGAGTCCCGCTTATAGACAATTATTCCGATTATGATAAGAAGCAGATTGGTAACGAAGATATTTATGCGCTTACGGAATATTTGATAAAAGATATTAATGATTTGAAAAATCAAATGAAATATCAAAATATAAATACGAATTATCAGGCTTTAAATAGAATGGTTGAAGCGGATTATAAAAATATATTTGAAGAATTTGATTTTTTGAATATGCATTACATAAGAACAAAACCTATAAAATCCTCAAAACTTTTTTTATATTTGCAAATACTCGGAATTTATAACCCCTTCACTTTTGAATCGAATGTTAATACTTTGATTCCGTATGTGTCTTTTCCTTTCACAATAGCTCATGAAATATCGCATCAAATAGGAATTTCCTACGAGGACGAAGCAAATTTTTTAGCCTATTTAGTATGTTCAAAAAGCGCAGATTTATTTATAAGATATTCCGGCAATTTTGAAACCTTATTATATTTGCTCGGCGAGTTAAACCGAGATGAAAACTACGGCCATTTGATAAATAATTTGAACGAAGAGACTAAAGAAGAAATTATAGAATATAATAAATTTTGGAGTCGGTATTCTGGCAAGTTGTCGAAAGTGAGCGAAAAAGTTAATGACGCCTATTTGAAAGCGAATAGTCAAAAAGAAGGCGTTAGAAGTTATTCGAGAGTGGTTAGGCTTTTAGTATATTATTATAGAAGCAAAAATTCATTATAAATTTAATTTCCTTGATTAAAAATAAAAAATTAAATTTCTATCGTCAGTCCGTCATAAGCAGGAAACATATTTTTAGGCAATTCTTTTTCCAAATTCTTATGCAACACATCATGAGTCATATGCGTAAAATAGGATTTTTTAGCTCCAACTCTATCGGCAATATTTACCGATTCTTGCAAAGACAAATGCGTATGATGAGGACGATATCTCAATCCATTTAAAACCAAAATCTCCGTTCCTTCTATTAATTTGAAACTCTCTTCGCTTACAAAACTCGCGTCCGTTATATAAGTGAAATTATTGAATCTGTATCCTAATATATTTAATACTCCATGTTTTATTGGAATAGGAATAACTTTTAAACCGTCAAATTGCATGGGATTATCTATATGATAAAATACGACTTGAGGAAGCCCTCCTCCCATTTGAATGGGGTTAAAAAAATAATCGTATTTATCCCTTAAAATATCCATAGTCTCTTTATTTCCGTAGCAGTCTATAGATTTATGCATAGCAAAATTTAAAGACCTTAAATCGACTATACCAGAAGTATGGTCGGCATGCTGATGAGTAAAAAATACGGCTTCGATTCCATTAACTTTTTCTTTAAGCATTTGCGCCCTAAAATCCAAAGAAGTGTCGACTATATAATTTTTATTATTGTTTCTTATAAGAATTGAAGCTCTTAACCTTTTATCTCTTTTATCTTTACTTAAACAAACAGGACATTTACATCCTATCATTGGGATTCCGTCCGAAGTTCCAGTTCCTAAAAAAGTTATTTTCATTATTCATTAACGTCCATATTTAATTTTAATTCTTTAATCGTAATTAATTAAACAAATACTCCAAAACCGAACCTTTTTTAATAAAGGGCTTTAATTCCTCAAAAGTAAAAGTAGCCCATAGATACCCATTAACCATACCATATTTGTGGTTCATATAACTATCATAAATTGTAATAGTTCCTTCGGGCGATATGCTAAAATCAAGATATTCAACATCAATGTCTCCATTAATGACATCTTCAAAATTTTCAAAATCATCATATGAAAAATTTGTATCAAAACATTCTTTATATTTATTTCTAATTAAAGACAATAATCTTCTGTCTTTAGGATTTGCTATAAAATCGGATATTCTTACTTCATTTGAATCAAAGCCAATACCTGTAGTAAGGTATTGGGATATATTTTTTAATAAACTTCTGGAAGCGGTATCAAAATTTGCCATAAAATAATCTTCAACCGCGTCTATAGAATAGGCTATATAGCTCTGTCCTCCAGCGCTACTTGCTCCTCCATAATACCCATAACTGCTGCCGTAAAAAATTATAATTTTATCGTCTATATAAGTTATAGATTGCGAACCACTATGGTCAATACCATATTCGCTATATTCTTCATATCCTTCAACTTCCGAATTATAATAGTTTATTAACTTTTTTTCGCTATAAATTTTTGGATGAATTATTGTCGTATCATCCCAACCTATTATATCATCTCCATATCTATAATTAAATATTTTCATGTTATTTATTGGAGCGTTTGCTAAAGATAGATTAACATTTTTAGAATTATGCTTCCCTCTAAAAACTATATCGCCCGATAAAGTCCCCGTAATATATTTTTGATTAATCATTTTATTTATATTTTCGTCCCATTCTCCACCGTAAACTAAATTTAATTTTTTACCATCAAAGCTTCCACTAAATCCGCCCGTGTTAAATCCATCATCTCCAATACTTTGACTTTCCGTATAATAAGAACCGTAAGCATTAGTGCCAAGTATATGTAAATACATAACGACTCTTTCGTTTCCTTCCGTTCCCGTTAAAAAATAGAAATCTCCCGTTTCAACCTCGACATTGTTTCTGTCAAATGAATATAGAAAATTTACTATACTCGTTAAAAATATAAAAAAAGCTATATACTTTTTCATTTTATTATTTATCCCTCTTAATTTTAAAGTTAATCTATTTTTACATATTTCCCGTTCGAATCTTTGAATTTACCGTTAATTAAAGTTATTAAATCGGCTAACCATATTAAAAAGTATAAACCAAAATATACGGCGGATACTTGTATCAATATCATAGCGTCGGAGGTAATAGGGTCTAATATAAACATGATAGAACCCCATACTAATATTACCGAAAATATTATATTCAATACCAATAATACGGCGGCCAATTTCATTTTTCCAGCATAGAAATTATGCGCGCAAAAATATCCAAATATTACGCAAAGCCCCAGAGATATAAGTCCGTTTCTTTCGGAATATTCCATATCCTTATATCCGCAATATGGACAAACTTTAAATTCCTCGCTTATCGGTTTACCGCAGGTTTTACATATTTTTTCTTCGCTCATTTTATTTTCTCCTTGTTTTTTATTTTAATATTTTAATTAAATTTATCTAATTTTTATCTTTTAATAATAATTCATTCCTAATAAAGCTCCTATTAAAGAATAAGAAACTTCGTCCATAGACACCCTTATAGCGTCTCTTCTGTCATATCTATATAAAACCGTTTCTCTTTTACGATTATCGATTAAAGATATTCTATCCAAATAAAAATCGTTATTTTCTTTTTTGAAAGTATAATATTTGAAATTATACCGCGAATTCCCAAAATGCGAATAATCTTCAAGCGTGAAATAATCGCCTTTTGAAACTATATTTATATCTTCAGTCAAAGGCATTCCGTTAAAACCGCCGACAAACCTTGCGCTCCTGCCTCCAAATTGAGCTATGCTTAAAGGACCTTTTATAAGCCATAAACTCGTATAAGAGTCTAAATATTCTATCTGTTCTTTTGCCTGAACGGGCGCTCCAACGCTCATTATATAATAATAATCGTTGCCGACTTTTTTCAAATAACTCGTTAAATTTTTTTTCTCTCCAAAATTAAAATTTTTTGCGTTAATATTTTCAATTATAGTATTAAATTCATATTTTAATTTTGCGGAAGGTTTACCCGAATATTCTTTTTTAAGCAAATTATTCGCTTCGGAAATCACTTTTTTATTTATTTCGTTTAATAAAGAATCTATATCGTCCGATTCTACAGTAAAATTTCTAAACTTCTCGGATACTATAGAGTTTTCTTTCATAGATATAGAGGCTACAATCTCCAAAATATCCTTCTTATTTTTAAGATAGTCCAAAGCCTTTTTACCGCTTCCGTCTTTTATAGTCATATCCGCTCCGTTTTCTATCAATATACCCGCCGCTTCAATATTTCCCTCTTGGCATAAAGTTATTAACGGAGTAGAACCGTCCAAGTTTTTTGAGTTTATATCCGCCCCATATTTTACAAGCCCCGCCACTATATCCGAATATCCTTCTATAGCGGACTGGTATAAAGCCTCTTCTAAATTTCTCTCTTTTATAAGACTCGATATATAATCAATACCGTATTCGTTTTTATGATTATTCAAAGCTATTCTTAAATCTTTTCCTTTGTTGGAACATGATATTATTAGTAGTAAACTAAAAGTCGTAATTATTAATTTTTTAAAATACATAATTTCACCCCATATTTATTATAATAAATTGAAAATATAAAATTGTCAATAATATTTTCAGGTTTTTAATTTGATACTCTTATAATCCACTCTTTTTTTATTCGCCAAAGTCCCGCTTGAACTCCGCCGATTCCTTTTTCGTTTCCGTTTTTTATATTTTCATTATTCCTAAAAAGTCGCATCCAGCTTTCCGTTATTTTCCGTTTTAATTCGGGGTAAAAATTGGTAAGCATAATATCGGTTTCTTTTAGCCCTAATTTTTTAATATTTTCTTTGAATTCTTTTTCGTCTTCTTCGCTCTCCCCGATATAATTCATACAAATAATTTTATTCCAATCGAACAAATCGAAAAATACCGCTTCTTCCAACGGAACATTCAATTTAAGAACATTGCCTCCGCCAGAATCGTCTAAATTATATAATTCTTTGAAAGCCCAATAAGGATACTCGGCTTTTTCGGGTTTTAGAATTATTCTTGCAAATTCTTTTACGAACCAAGAATACGCCGTTATAAAAATAGGAGCGCTTTCAAAATATTTTTTACTCACAAATTCTTTTCTTGAATAGCATACTCCGTCTTTTTCTATAATCTGCAAAACTATATCGGACTGCGAAGTATATAATTTTATTTTATTACTTTCTTTATACATTCTTCTTTTATCTCCCAAATATTGCCGTAATAATCCGACATATTTTTTTGAATATCGTTATCAAAATCAAAAAGCCGTTTCCAGCTATCTATAATCTCTCTTTTAATCCGCGGATAAAATTGACTCATATAAGCCTGCGTGTCGCTTATTCTATAATTTTCCAATAGTTTTTTATGACGATTTTCATCCGATTCGTTTTCGGGCAAATATGCGTAATTCAAAATCATTCCCCATTTTATTATATTTATTTTTGTAATTAAAGTTTCTTCAATTTCAATCTCTAAAATTATCGTTCCTTCGCTTAAAATCATCGTAGAGTCTCTTGCAAAAGAAACCCATACGGGAAATTCTACATCTTTCGGTTTATTATTCGCGTTTGGAGAATTTTTTACAAGCCAATTATAAGCTTCCAAAACGATATTTGCATGTTCTTGCAAGTCCATAATTATATACTCTTTTTTGGCAATATATCTTCCCGTAGATTTTAATTCTTTCAAAACATTTTCATGCTGTTTAGTCCAAACTCTTATTTTGCCCATATTCTTAATCTCTAATATTAATTATTTCTTATTTGTTTTTTTAATAAAAAGACGCTCCTTAATTAAAAGGGCGTCTTATATTTTTTAAGTCGCTTTAACTATTTTTTATTTTGAATAATCGTAAAAGCCTTTTCCCGTTTTTTGTCCGAGCATTCCGCCTCTAACCATTTTTCTAAGAAGAGCGCTTGGACGATATTTAGGGTCGCCCGTTTCTCTTTGAAGAACTTCCATAATCGCCAAAACAATATCGAGTCCGATTAAATCTCCCAAAGCCAAAGGTCCCATAGGATGATTCGCTCCAAGTTTCATAGCGTTATCGATTCCTTCAACGGAGGCTACGCCCATAGAATATAAATCTATAGCTTCGTTAATCATAGGAACGAGAATTCTATTTACTACAAATCCCGCCGTTTCATTAACTTCCACTGGAACTTTTCCTATCTCTTTTGAAATGTTTATGATTTTTTCGGCAACCTCTCTCGGGGTGTTTATTCCCGAAATAACTTCAACCAATTTCATAACGGGAGCTGGATTGAAGAAGTGCATTCCTATAACCGGTCTGCCTATTCCCGCTCCTATTTCCGTAATTGAGAGGGAAGAAGTGTTTGAAGAAAATAAGCAGTCAGATTTGCAAATTTCATGCAATTCTTTGAATGTCGTTTTCTTTACTTCCATACTTTCAAAAGCGGCTTCCACTATTAAATCGCAGTCTTTACAGATGTCTTTCAAACCTACCGAAATTTTTGAAATAATTTTATCGGCTTCGCTTCTTTCCATTTTGCCTTTCGCCACTCTGCCGTCAAAACTTTTTACTATTCTTGCCTTACCGTTAGCCGCAAATTCTTCCGTAATATCGCATAAACAAACTTCATAGCCTTCGGTCGTTGCAAAAGCTTGCGCTATACCAGAACCCATAGCTCCAGCGCCAATTACTCCTACTTTCATTTTTTTACTCCTTGATTAATATTTTTTATTTATTTACAAATTTTTCAACTTTTCTTTTTTCCAAAAAAGCCGTCATACCTTCTATTTGGTCGTCCGTTTCAAAACAGTTTCCAAATAACCTTTCTTCTATTTCAATCGCCTTATCCATATTAACTTGCAAACCTTCGTTAATCGCTTTTTTACAATTACGAACGGCTATAGGAGCGGCGCTTGCTATAGATTTTGCCAATTTTTCCGCATTAGCCATAAGTTCGGCTTGAGGATAAACAGCATTAACGAGTCCTATTCTTAAAGCCTCATCCGCTTTTATATTCTTACCCGAATATATAAGCTGTTTTGCCATTCCGACTCCCACTATTCTTGGAAGTCTTTGAGTTCCTCCAAATCCCGGAGTTATTCCGAGTCCAACTTCCGGCTGTCCAAATACGGCGTTATCGGAACATATACGAATATCGCAACTCATCGCAATTTCGCATCCGCCTCCCAAAGCGAAACCGTTTATAGCGGCTATAACGGGAATTGGAAAAGTTTCTATTTTACGAAAAACTTTATTTCCTTTGTCTCCGAATCCTTCGCCTTCGAGTTTACTTAATTTGCTCATTTCGGATATATCGGCGCCAGCAACGAAAGATTTGTCCCCCGCTCCAGTAAGTATCAAACATCTTATGGTTTTAATATCGACTGAGTCGAAAGTTCTATTCAATTCGTCCAATACTTGAGAGTTCAAAGCGTTCAAAGCCTTTTCTCGAGTAATCGTAATATAGCCAATCATATCCTTTTCTTCATATTTAACGAATTCCATTTAATTGCTATCCTCCATTTTGTAGTTTTATAAATTTTATATTTAATGGGTTTGGCAATTAAACAAAAAATAACCCAAACCCATTTTAATATTTTACTCTCTTTCAACTATAACCGCGCAACCCATTCCTCCGCCTATACATAAAGTGGCGAGTCCTCTTTTTGCTCCTTTCGCTTCCAATTCATGAAGCAAAGTTACAAGTATTCTGCATCCTGAAGCTCCAACGGGGTGTCCTAAAGCTATAGCGCCTCCGTTAGGGTTAAGTTGTTTTTCTACATCTATACCCAAATCTCTACCAACGGCAATGGATTGAGCCGCGAAAGCTTCGTTGGATTCGATAATATCGAAATCTTTAATAGTTAATCCAGTTTTAGCCAAAAGTTTTTTAGTGGCGGCAACGGGTCCAATTCCCATAATTCTTGGGTCTACTCCGCCCAAACCTCCAGCAATCCAAGTAGCCATAGGTTTAACACCCAATTCTTTAGCTTTTTCTTCGCTCATAACCACTATAGCGGCGGCTCCATCGTTTATGCTTGAAGAATTACCCGCGGTTACTCTTCCTCCGTCTGGTTTGAAAGCTGGTTTTAATTTTGACAACGATTCCGCGGTTATTCCAGCTCTTGGTCCTTCGTCAGTATCGAATACTATATCGCCTTTTTTGTTTTTAATTGTAACGGGAACTATTTCTTTTTTGAAAGCCCCAGCTTCTATAGCTTTTACCGCTTTTTGTTGAGAGTTTGCCGCAAATTGGTCTAATTCTTCTCTCGTTATTTTATAATCATCGCAAACATTTTCAGCCGTTATTCCCATATGATAATTATTGAAAGCGTCCGTAAGAGCGTCATTAACCATAGTGTCTATCAAAGAACCGTTACCCAATCTATAACCGTATCTGCCGTTTTTCAAAGCATAGGGAGCGAGAGACATATTTTCAGTTCCGCCCGCAACCACTATATCGGCATTTCCAGCCGCTATCATATTTGCCGCAAGATTAACCGCGTCCAAACCAGAACCGCAAACTACATTTATCGTCATAGCGGGAACTTCTATGGGCAAACCTGCTTTTATCGAGCATTGTCGAGCCACATTTTGTCCTTGAGATGCCTGTATAACGCAACCCATATAAACCATATCCACCTTATTAGCGGGAACATTCGCCCTTTTTAAGGCTTCTTTAATAACTACAGCGCCTAATTCGGCTGCGGGAACGGTGCTTAAAGAACCGCCCATACTTCCTATTGCCGTGCGACATGCCCCGGCTAATACTATTTTTTTTGACATATTAAAATCTCCAAGAATTGTTATTTTGCATATCGCGTTTAGTTTTACACGATACATTTAATATATAGTATAATACATTTTTTAATCAAATTCAAGAAAAATACTAAATTTTATACATTTATAATTAATATTTTAAAATTTTTTTGTATAAATTCAAATAATAAAATATATTTATAATATTATAATACTTTCGTCTCCGCATATATTTCGCACTTTCAAACGCAAAGGCTTTTTATCGCAAGCTATTTTTCCGTTCCAAAATTCTTTAGTTTTTATTCCGTCTTTAATAGTAAAAGAATTTTTATCTATTTTTATTTCGCTGTCGCTTATCCATATTCCTTTTTCGTTTGAGCAATCGAGCGATACCGATTCTATAAGTTCTAAACCGTTTTCGCTTATATTTATTGGCTTAAATTTTTTTCCGTTTTTTAAAGTTTGGCTTTGTTTTTTCTGGTTATATTCGTTAATTTTTTTAATAACTCTATCGCTTAAAAAACTTATAATTTCAACTTCAAATTTTGTTCCTTTTTCCTTTATATTATATTCAATCGAATCCATAGCCACAACTTCGTCAAGCAAATCTTGTAAAGGCAAAAGTTCAACTTGAGCGAGCGAATGTTTAAAATCTTTTATCATTTTATCTATATCTTTTCTATTGTCTATATCGATATAATATACTATAACTTTTTTAATCTCTTCGGGAAGTTCGCTAACGCCTTTATTTAAAATATCGTTCATTAATACCTTATCCAAAACTTTTTGAGAGCTATTGAGCAGATTCGGAACATATACGGGAACGATTCCCAATTTGCTATCGTTTAAAGCTCCTATCCAATAGTTTTTATCGAGTTCGCTTGTTTCTACAAGTCCGCTAATGAGCGTTTTTATTTTGTCCATTGTTTGAGCGGGATTGCGAAAAAGCTCTATGCCGTCTTTTATTTCTAATATATCAAAACTTGAATTTAAGGCTTTAAGCCTATCTCTTGTAGTTTGTATAGAATTTATGCCTATATCACAATGTATAAATTTTCTGCCAAGTTTATGAGCCACCGCCGCAGCCACTCCGCTTCCTCCAAAAAAATCGGCAACAAGCATATTTTCATTGCTACTTGCTTTTATGATTCTTTCTAATAATGCTTCGGGTTTTTGCGTAGAATAATCTTCTTGTTCATTAAGCAATCTATCTACAGGAGATATATCAATCCACCAATCCTCAACTATTTTACCTTCTTCACTTAAGTTATAATTTTCTTTGAATATAGTTCCTTTTTTATTAGTTCCTGTGCTTAATTTCTTATATGGAATTTTTACAAGTTCCATATTTGAAACTTTATCTTCTCCCTTTGAATACCAAAATATAGTATCATGTTTTCTTGGAAAATTGTTTTTTTGATTAGCTGGTCCCGTATAGCACCAAATAATCTCATTTACAAAATTATCCTCCCCAAAAACCTCGTCCATTAAAATTTTTACATAATGCCCGATATGCCAATCCAAATGCACATAAATGCTCGCGTTTTCGCTCATTATCGATTTTATCGCCGTTAGATTTTCATACATCCAATTTAAATAATCTTCTTTATTCCAAATATCGCCATACATTTTTTCCTCAAAACTTTGAAAATCTTCGCCCATTTCGATTTGCGCTTGCTCTATGGCTTGCGCTATTTTAGGATTTTGCCTTATATACACTTTTTTCGCATAATCCGCTCCGCTTGCAAAAGGCGGGTCGATATAAACTAAATCTACTGTAATTCCTTTATCTTTTAAATACGCGCATGCCGATAAACATTCTCCTCTAATAAGCGTATTTTCGTTATTATTTTTAGAATTCGATTTTACGGTTTCTAAATGTTTCATTTCATAAAGTGGCATTCCTCTTAATATTTTATCCTTTACTCTATCGTTATCGCTATATTTAAGAGTCCTTGTAAAATTATCTAAAATCGCTTGTCCCGTTATCGTATCGGGATAGTATGGAATATATTTTATTGGCATTGTCTCTCCTTAATTTTTTTAAAAATTTAACTAAAAAAATCTTTAAGTTTTTTATCTATTTCTATAATAGCTTTTTCGTTGGAATCTTCTATATAAAGAAATTCAAATCTATTATAACCGTATTCTTTATTATTTATATTTATAAATTCTTGCATAAAATTTTTTTTATCTTCAAAATTCTTTGAAAAAACCGCGCCTTTAGTTTCTAATATTAATATTTTATCTATTTTATTTTTAATTCGTTTAATAATCAAAAAGTCTGGCGTATAATATCCTAAACTTATATTATCTTTATATGTAAAGATTCTGAAATTCGTAAGATTAGATTCTCCGTTATAATAAATTTCAAGTCCAAAATCGTTGAAATCCTGCAAAGTAAGAATTTGATTAAAAATAGATATTTCAAAATCGCTGTCGGTTCTATATGGCAAATAATGATAGGTTTTATCTCTATGAGGATGTTTTTTAGTTTTAGATTGCATAAGCGAAATTATATCTTCGTTGCCCGTTTGTTTTAACATTTCTATAGCTTGCAATTCTTTTTTTGTTAACTCTCTTCCTAATTTACCGTTATCTTCGTCAATAATAGATTTTACTTCTTTTTGCTCGGGAATAAATCTTCTCTCTTCCTTGCTTTCCACAAATAAAGGAGATATTAATCTTTCTACAAGCAAAAGTTCGGCGCTTTGAGGCAATATTTCTTTTTTTATATTAAAGTCTCTTTTGTCGCTGAACGCTTTTCTTATTAAAGATTCTATTTCCGTTTTATTGTATTTATCGTCAAAGTATAGTTTTTCATTTTTAGCATAAGTAATATTATTAAAAATATTTTTAAGTTCGTCTTTATAGGTTTTAAGCTCTTTTAATTTTATAGTATAAAAACTATTTTTTTGAATTTTATAAAGCCATTGATTAAAATTTGCGTATTCTTCTTTTTGAATATATTCTTCGATATTTTGATTTATAATATTATCTTTAAAATCTTTTTCTATAATTAAAGTTTGTTCGTTTTCTATACAATCTAATTTTGATAAATCTTCTTTTGGATTCGATTTTCTATTAAGGACGCTTTCATATTCGAGTTTTATTTGATAAAAATCAATAAACGGAAGATTTAGCTGTTTTGTTCTATCATAACGATTGATTTGTATTTGTTCTTTTTGCGCTCCTTTTTGAAATTCTTCTATGCTTATTTGTTGTTCGGCTTTAAGTTGCATTGAAAGTTTATTAGCGTTTGTTTCGTTAAGATAAATTAAAGCTTTTTCGTCTTTATTTTTTTCTACCTGGCGCAAACATCTGCAGCTTGTTTGAAGCGTCATATTTGTAGGACAATCTCCTTCCTGAGATAATATTACGGCGCTTAAAGATTTGCAATCCCAACCTTCTTTGCCGATTTGAACAAGCAATATAACTTTAATTTTAGATAAAGGGGAATCGAGATTATCAAAAATATATTGAGCGTCTTTTGGTTCTGGATAATAGCTATTTCCTTTATGAAATTTCAATACGGCTTCGTTATGGTTAATTTTATATTCTAAAAGAATTTCGCATACTTTAGGATAAATAATATTTTCAAGATTTTCAATATTCCCGCAATAAATAGCTATTTTTGAGCCTAAATTATTTTTGTATTTTGTATCGTTTTCAAGAAATTCTCTTAAGCCGCTTTCTACAATCTCCAATCTATTTGAACTATAAGATATTTTTACGGTAGGAGTTTTTAAGAAGTTGCCTATTCCTTTAATAAGCGGATAATAATATACGATATTAGAAATTTCTTTATATTCTATTATAATATCGTTTAATTGTATCTTTTCTTTATTTTTCAAGTAAGGCGTTCCTGAAAATCCCGCCGCCATATTTATAGAACCGTTTTTATTCCATTCATTAACTACTTGCCTAAGTTTAATATTATCTTTTGCCGCATGATGCACTTCGTCAATAAAAATACTGAGATTTGGTATTTTTGATATCGTATTACGCAATTCGTTTGCTTCTATCCAAGAAAGTTTTTCTTCGCTAGTCGCATCTTTATACAAAGTAGGCTCTTTATCTATTTTATCTAAAATTACTTTTTCGGCGTTTGTAATCAAAACTATTCCGAACATATTTGAATAAGGCTGATATGAAGAAATTTTTGCCACATTCGGATTTCTAATTTTATTGCTTTTTTTATCCGTTTTACTTTCGTTTAGAATTTCAAATTTTATTAACCTTTTTAGATTTGAGGCGCTCGGTTCTGGGACAATCCATGAAGGGTCGAATGTTTGTATAGTTTTGAGGCTTGGCAAGATAGAAGTTTTTAATCCAGATGGAACTAATATAATAAAATTATGAGCGAAATTTTTATTTTTTATTTCATTTTTAGCAAAATATAAATCAAGATAAATAAAGCTTGCCATTAAATAAGTTTTACCCGCTCCCATAGGTAAAGAAAATAAATAATCCGTATAATCTACTTCGTAAAAAAGTTTCATGAAAAAAGATTTGTAATCAATACCGTTATATTCTTTTTCAATGCATTGAATAAGATTTTGCTTATTGTTATATAAAGCGTATTGATAGAGAGATAATGCCTGCGGATTTGCTTTGAGGTATTTTCGTAAATTATGAGATATTTTGAGAGTATCAAGCTCTAAAGAATTAAAAGTTCCTTCGTAAAAAAGTCGCCATAAAGGTTTATTATCGCATGCTATTTTGAGATATAAATAAGTTTTTATAGCTTCGATTTGAGCGTCTCTTAATTTATTTTGTTTTTGTATATAGTTTATAATTCCGTTTACGGCGCAATCTTTAGATTTATACCAAATATCTCGTTTTTTAGTAATTATCGAATGAAACATTAAATATCCTTAATAATATTTAGCGAGCAATTTAAATTATATATTGAATTATTTATTTATTTATTAAATGTTTGATAGTATAACCGATAAATTTTATTTTTCAAGTTATGAACAAAAGCTATTTATTTAGATTATTATTTTTTTATTTATACAAAATTCTTACTTGTCCGAATGCGGAATTTACATTTAGATATAATATTTTATCAGAATTTCCCATAATAAAATTAATCTCGCCGAAACTTACGCTGTCGCCCGTAGGAAGAGATATATTTCCAAACGCGCTCGAAGCCTTTATATGAACTTGAATATTTTGATTTATAAATATAATAGTATCCGAAAACGCGGAGTCGATAGTTACATTAAAATTTCTGTCTATCTCCAAATTCGTAAAATCCATACTCGAAGTTTTGAAAAATATTCTATAATACCCGCTTTTATATTTTGGAAGATTTTCGCCAACATAATAAACGCCGATTAAAATATAAATTCCTAAAAAAACTATTATTATACTAAAAATCATTCTAAAAATCGGAGTGTATAAAATAAAAGGCATATTGATATTGAAACAATATCTTATGATAAGATATATTCCCGTTAGAGTTAATAATAAACCTAAAATTATTTTTGAAGAATAAAAACCTCCGCCGAAAATTATCGCAATTCCCCAAAGTATAGTAATCAAAGCGACTATTATCGTAAACAAAGGAATCGATGCAAGAAACGGAATATATATGCGAAAAATATATTGAAGCAGAATATACGCTCCAATAATTATTACGACAATTCCTAAAAATACTCTTGGAAAAATAAATTTCATAATAAAAATCTCCGACAAATTATTATTGATTAATATACTAAACAATTTTTATTTAAAATCAAGTTTATATTCACAATTTTGTTTTAATATATATTTTAATTTTTAATTATTAATTTATAATAATAATTAAGTTATTTATATAAATTAATAATTAGCGAAAATTAAAATGAGAAAAAATAATAATGCCAAAAAGTCGAAAATAAAAAAAATATCCACAAAATCAAAAAAATCAAATAATATTTTTATATTTTTTATGATAGCGATTTTAATATTTGTAATTATATTTTATTTTTCAAATAAAAATAAAACGGTTAATATAAATTTTCAAGACGAAAACGGAATGACAATAATAATGCATGCTCTTATTAACGAAGAAAATAAATTAAACGCAAACGATATAAAAAAATTATTGATACAAAATAGAAGCAAAATCGATTATAATATAGTCGACAATAATAACCGAACTTTGCTTATGTTTGCCGCTTCTTACGGAGATAAAGAAATAATAAACGAAATCGTCAAATACGGAAACGGGATTGACAAAACCGACAATAACGGACAAACCGCTTTGCATTGGGCTGTTTGGTATAATAAATACGATTCTGTTGAGGAGCTTATAAGATTAAACGCGAATCCAAATATAGAAGATAATGATTCCAGACGCCCAATCGATATAGCCGAGTTTGAAGGTTATGAGGATATATACGAGCTTTTAAATAGCGTTAATTAAATATAGCCGATATAAGCATAATTATAAGTTTTATCAATATTAAAACGGATAAAGAAAATATACTTCCAATAAGCAGTATTTTATTAACCTTTTCTATCAATTTATAATTTAATTCTTCCATATAATCTCCGACATTCGCTCTTTCGTATAATTCGCCGTCTTTGAAATAATCTCCGCCAAGTTCTATATCCAAAGAACCCGCTATTGCGCATTCTAAAATCGCTTTGCTGTCTTTACCGTCTTTTTTCAAAATTGCAAAAGAATTTTTAAATCTGCATTTTAAAAATAAAGCCGAAATCGTATATAACAAAAAAGCGCATAAAGAAAGAGTCACATTTATAAAAAAACAAATTTTTACGGCAAGAATTTCAAATAATCTTTTATCCGTATTTTCGTCTATAGCGACTTCGTTTTTTGATAAAGCGAAAATAGTTTTATACAAAAAGCAAATCGGAATTCCGCCTATAATAAAAAGTATCGATAAATATATTGAATTTTCCGCCAAAGTTATAGCGGAATATTCTATAGTTCTTTTTATTATATTTTCTTCTTCCATATCTTCCGTGTCTATTCTTATATTTTCTTTTAAGATACCTCTTGCATTATCCAAATCGTTTGTTTGTAAAGCGCCGTATATATTAGAGCCAAATTCCAAAGGCTTTCTTATTTCCAAAATATTATAAAATAAAATTAACTCTATCAATAAGCCTAATAAAAAATGCATTCTATAAAATAAATTTATCAGATTAAAAGAAATTAAAAAAATTATTCCGACTATCAAAATTGAAATTATACTTCCAAATATAAATTCGAGTATCTTATTTTCTCTATAAACTTTTTCGGACAAAATATTTCTAATTTTATCGAATAAAATCTTTATATAACCGAATATATCCGTTTTGAATTTATTTATAAATATATCAATAAGAAAAGATATTGGAAGTATTAATAATGCGTTCATTTTTGTCTCGTTCACTTTTAAATTTATAAAATAAAAAATTAAAATTTTTCTAAAATATTTATATTGTTTTTTTCGTCAACCTCGGTTAGAAATCCGCTTCCGTTTTTAACCAAATAATCGTAAAACGACATTTTTTTATTATCATATTCGCTTAATATATACATAATAATTCCGCCATGCGAAAGTATCCCAACATAATTTAAATTATTTTTTTTCATGTCTTCAATAATATTTAAATATGCTTTTTCCGCTCTCTCAAAAAAATGTTTATAGTCTTCCCCGTTCGGTATATTGCTTCTCCAAAGTTTTTTATTGAATTCTTTATAATAAGGATTATCTTTTAATTCTTCGTATTTTTTCCCTTCAAAATCCCCAAAACATCTTTCTCTCAAATTTTCCATTATTTCCAAATTCATTCCATCAAAATATATTTCCGCGGTTTCAACGCATCTTTTCATCGGGCTGCAATACAATTTTTGAACTGGTTTATATTTTTTTATTATATGTTTTTTTTCTAAAAGTTCTTTTTTACCAGCTTCGCATAAAGGGTTATCGGTAGAACCCAGCCATCTTAATTCGGCGTTATATTGAGTTTGTCCATGTCGTATAAAAAGAATTTTCATTAAATTTAATTTCTCCCTTTTTGTATAATAAATATTATAATCATACTTTATTTTTTTCAATTATTTTATTATAAATTTATTGCCATATTAGAATAATTCCTAAAGATTTAGTATGGAATAAATTCTTATATTTTTACATAAATAATATTAATTAGTTATAATCTTTATTATGAAAAATAATATATTAGTTTTCATATTGATATTTTATTTATATTATGATATTTTATATAAAATAGTTATATTTTGCCATAGTGAGATTTTATTTTTAAGTATTAATTTATGTAGGTATTTATTTTTGGAGGTTTAAATGAGTATAAACACTAAACATTCAATATCGTTAAGCGAGGAAGAAAAAAATAAAATTCAAGAATTCCTAAGTAAAGAAGTCAAATCCCAAAGGCTGGTTTCGAGGGCAAAAATACTTTTGGAACTTGACCAGAAAAAGAACACGAGACTAACTCATACCGATATTGCAAAAAAATATGATGTTACATATCATACGGTCGTAAATATTATAAACGAATATATAAAAATCGGTTTAGAGCCTACTTTAACGTATAAAAGAAACCCTAACAGTAACCGAAAGAAAAAAAATCGTTAATTAAGGGTTATATTATTTTTTGCGCGCAAGGTAATCATTTTCAGATATAACTTTTAAAACCTTAGCGCATGAAATAATGTCAGGCTTCATATCCTCAAACATATATTCAATATTTTGATATATATTGCTATTTAAATTGATTCCAAAATTTATTCCTTTTTCTATTTTGCCAGTCATAGTTAAATCATCCGTTATAATAACACCGCTAAAATTCATATCTTTTTCCAAAATTGTAATATAATTTTTGGATAAACTTACGGGCAATTTATCGTCTATATATTTATTTTTTATATGAGCCGTTAAAATCATTTCCGCTCCAGCGTCTATTCCTCTTTTGAACGGAACGAATTCTTTATTTTTTAATTCGCTTATTTTTTTATCTATAATTGGAAAATCGTCATGCGAATTTACGGCAGTGTCGCCATGACCTGGAAAATGTTTTAGGACGGTTATTATTCCCGCGTCTCTTTGAGCTTTAACCGTAGCTTCCACCATATCCGCCACTATATTTATATTAGTGGAAAAACTTCTATCATACAAATAGGAATTTGAATCCTTTGGAATATCGCATATAGGTCCTAATATCATATTTATTCCCAAGTCGAGTAGGAATTTAGATTTTTGATAGGCGATTTTATAAACATATTCTTTATCGTTTTTATCTCCAATATTTTTAGGCGAAATATTTTTTAATTTGTCGAAATGAATTCTATTAACTTTGCCTCCTTCTTCGTCAACGGCAATCAACATATTCGGATTAACATATTCTCTCAAATCGGATGTCAATTTTTTTAATTGTTTTTCGTTTACCACATTATAATCAAAAAGTATGATTCCTGCTATTTCATTTTCTTTCAAAATTTTAATCGTCTCTTCGGATAATATTTTATCTTTTATTCCAACCATTAATAATAATCCTTTTCTTTCTTTTTCGCTCATACTATAAACTTTGTCTATATATTTTGCCAAATGAGGATACATATTTTTAATTTCTTTTTTGCTGTCCGCCGTATATTTACATGAAATAAAAAATATAGACATTATAGAAAAGCGTAATATAATTTTATTAATTTGAATAATCATATTTTTAAAACCAATAATAATAAACTTATAATAATTATATTTTTAAAATATAAAATATAAATTATAAAATTTCAATTTTAATAATTGACAAAACAATAAAATATAATAATATTAATTAACATAATATTTATTTAATTTTTAAGGATATTTAATTATGCCTGATATAAGAAAATCTTTTATTTTATCATTATTTATAATTTTTATTATTTCATGTTCAAATAAAGGTTATAAAAATATTAATCTAAAAAAAGCAGTAAAAACTATTAATACTTCAACAAATTTAATTCTTTTAGATGTGCGAACGGCAGAAGAATATTCATCGGGATATATTCCAAATTCAATTAATATCGATGTTTTAAGTTCCGATTTCAAATCAAAAATAGAATTGCTTGATAAAAATAAAGAATATTTAATATATTGCAGAAGCGGAAACAGGTCTACAATAGCGTCAAGCATAATGGCTACAAACGGTTTTA
>CAKVCG010000008.1 GCA_934725525.1 uncultured Brachyspira sp.
ATTGCCGTTGAAGAAGCTATAACCTCTTGAACGAAACTTATTCCCGTTCTTTCGCTTATTCCCATTCCAGCAGTTCCAGTCATAGCAAGAGATAAATTCAAATCTCCATGTATGCTTTGCAAATTTCCAAGAATCGATAATAAAGTTTCCTTTACATCGGCGTTATGTCTAACATAAGTTTTAAATATCATATTGTCGAACTCGTCATAAACAACCATTTTTGCCGTAGTCGAACCAATATCTATTCCAGCTTTATATATCTTTTTCATAATTAATTCCCCGTAAAAATATAAACAAAATATAAATCTATTTTTAAAAATTTATCTTAAAATCTATAAATGTATTCAGAATTTATTCTTTAATAAAATTAATAAAAAGTAAATAAATTTAAAATATAATGAAATATTTTACTTATGCGGGAAAAAATGTCAATATTATAATTATCAATATTTATTAAGAATTATTATGATTTGCTAATTGTTATCTATAAAATATAATACATTTTAGAATATAATATTTATTAAAAATATGCATAAAATATTGATAATAAAATATTTTTTATTATAATATATCAAATAAATTTTTATTAAAAAAAGGAGTGAAAAATGAAGAAAAGTTTTTTCACAAGTTCTACGGGCATTATATTGTCGGGAGCGATTATAGGAGCTTTAGCCGCTTTTTTGTCCGTAAAAGGAAATCCCGCAAATATGGGAATATGCATAGCATGTTTCACAAGAGATTTGGCGGGAGCTTTGGGATTGCATAGAGCGGCGGCTGTGCAATATATAAGACCCGAAATTATTGGTATCGTTATCGGCGCTACAATATCGTCCATTTTGTCGAAAGAGTTTGTTCCTAAAGGCGGAAGCTCTCCAGCGATAAGATTCTTTTTAGGTTTCTTCGCTATGATTGGAGCTTTGGTTTTCTTGGGTTGTCCTTGGAGAACGCTTTTAAGAATTGCTGGCGGAGATATTAACGGAATATTCGGTCTTATAGGAATAATAATTGGCGGAGGAATTGGAGTTTTCTTTTGGAAACAAAATTATTCTTTGGGAGCGTCAAAAAATTATAATAATAAATTTGTAGGATTGCTTCCAATTATAATTTCTTTGATTCTTTTAGCGTTATTATTAAGCAAAATAAAATTTTCTGAAAACGGAGCTATATTCTTTTCGGAATCTGGACCTGGAAGCATGAAATCGCCTATAATAATATCTTTAATAGTTTCTATTATAATAGGTTTCATAGCTCAAAAATCTAGATTCTGCACAGTCGGAGGCGTAAGAGACGGAATATTTATGAAAGATTTTCACATGACTAAAGGAGTTATCGCTTTTATAGTGGCTGCGATTATAGTCAATATAGCGACAAGCCGATTTCATATTTCTATGGAAAATCAACCTATAGCTCATACGAATATTTTATGGAATATAGTTTCTATGATATTAACGGGACTCGCATTCACTTTAGGAGCTGGTTGTCCTGGAAGACAATTAATACAATCGGCGGAAGGCAATATGGATAGTCTAATTTTTATTTTGGGAATGCTCGTTGGAGCTGGATTTTCTCATAATTTTAATTTGGCAAGCTCGACTGCGGGACCTACAATATACGGAATATATGCCGTTATAATCGGTTTAATATTCTGCATTATTATTGGATTTACAATGAAAGAAACTAATAATTGATATATTCGTAAATATGCAACCGTGAGTTGTTTTTATAAAGGTAGACGGTATAAAGATTATATAACGAACTTTACCGTTGCTTTATATTATTAGAACTTAATCGGTAATGATAATATAAAGCGGCGGTAGAGGTTATAAAAATAGAAATTATAATTTTATAATAGTTTGATATCTAAATACCGTTAATTTTTAATATTTAAGGATTATTTATGCCTGAAATTATTAAAGTCGACACAAGAGGAATGTCATGCTCTCAAGCTTCATTTCAAGCTAAATTAGTCGCAATAAATAATACAGAATTAAATACAGTTATAGAGGTTTTGGTTAGCGGACATTCAAGTTGCGAAAGCGTCATTCGAGGATGCTTAAAATATGGTTACGAAGGAAGCTTTGAAAATATAGAAAACGAAGACATATTAGTAAGACTCGTAAAATCAAATTAATTCCGTATAAATATTATAAATAAAAATATAATAAATAAAGAGGGACTGTCGCTCGACAGTCCCTGCAAATATAATATAAAGGAAATATGAAAAAATTTATCTTAATTACTCAACTATAATAAGATATTTAACGTTACATCAATATTTACTAAAACCCAATATATATAATTTAGTAAAATTATATTTCGAATTTATAATAACTATTATTTGACTTTAATTAAAATTTATATTAATATTATAATATTATACGAATTATTCTAAATTATTTTTAATTTCGAAATATTTAATTAAGGGTTGCTTAATCATGGAAAATATTACAGAAAATAAAAAATTCACCGTTGAAGAATCGATTGAATTAATCACTCGCGGAATAAACGAAATCATAGGGCTCGAGGAAATAAAAGAAAAATTAAAAAGCGGAAAACAATTAACGGTAAAAGCGGGATTCGACCCTACCGCTCCCGATATTCATTTGGGGCATACGGTTTTATTAAAAAAAATGCGACATTTTCAAATATTGGGGCATAAAGTAATTTTTTTAATCGGAGATTTTACGGGAAGAATTGGCGACCCTTCTGGAAAAACGAAAACCCGCCCAAGATTAACTTTGGAAGATGTTTTGAAAAATGCCGAAACTTATAAACAGCAGGTATTTAAAATTTTAGACCCTGATAAAACTATAATTGATTTTAACTCGAAATGGCTTGAAAAAATGAATTTTGCCGATGTTTTAGGATTAACTTCAAGATACACCGTAGCGCAGATGATAGAGAGAGACGATTTTTCAAATAGATATAAAAACGGACAAGCTATAAGCATAATGGAATTCTTATATCCTTTGGCTCAAGGTTATGATTCCGTTTATTTAAAATGCGATATAGAACTCGGTGGCACCGACCAGAAATTTAATTTATTGGTTGGAAGAACTTTAATGAAAGAATACGGGCTTTCTCCTCAAGCCGTTATAACAGTCCCTTTACTCGAAGGTTTGGACGGAGTAAATAAAATGAGCAAATCTTTAGGAAATTACATAGGAATATACGATAGTCCTAAAGATATGTATGGAAAAGTTATGAGCATTCCCGATAGTTTAATTACAAAATATATGGAACTTGTAACCGACATTCCTATGAAAGAGATAAAAAATTATTCTATGTCTATGGAAAAAGGCGAAAATCCAAGAAATATAAAATCTATATTGGCTAAAGAAATCGTTAAATTATATCATAGCGAAAATGAAGCTCGGGAGTCGGAAGAAGAATTTAAAAGAGTATTCAGCTCTAAAGGGTTGCCAGACGATATTGAGGAAATTATTATTGATAAAAACGATAATAATATATTAAGCGTATTGTCTTTATGTATGAAATCCGAAAGCAAATCGAATTTGAAAAGATTAATTTCTCAAGGAAGCGTTTCTATGGATAGCGAAAAAATTACCGATATGAATTTTAATATATTAAAAGAATGCGTATTAAAAGTAGGAAAACGCAATTTCTTTAAAATAAAGATAAAATTATAAAATTTTCTTAAATTAGCGACTATTAAGAGGATATATGCGCATTTTAATTTTGCTGGTATTTGCATTGATTTTTAATGTTAGTTTATATTCTCAAAATAGTGATAACCAAAATAATAATACTCAAACTAACGATTCAACAGATAACAGAAATTCAAGCGCATTAATGTTAATAAATAGATTCGATGCTATGAAAAATCCAGTTTCTTTTATTAATATAGTCAACTTTACTCCATATAATATATTATTGGAATATGCAAGAGTTAATAGAATAGAAATATATCCTTATGACAACGAAGCTTCTTTAAGAGCAAGAATAATAAAAAGGCAAGTAAATGTTCAAGTCGAAAATATAACGGGTGAAAATGATATAAGAAATGTAGCTCGAACCACTATCGGTAGTGGAGGCGGAAGAATAGAATTAAAAAGCGCCGATTATGTGGAAAGATACGCCGTTAAAGAAATGGATGAAGAGATAATATTTTTATACGGTAATGTAACACTTGAGCTATACAATAATATTTTATCATCCGATAGAGTAGTTTATAGTTTGAAAACTGGAGAAGTATTCGCCGAAGGAAATTTAAGAGTTCAGTCTTCCGAAAACGACCTTAAAGGCGAATGGTTTATGTTAAACAGAGATAGTAAAAGAGGAGTTCTATTCGGAGGCGGAACAAAATATCAGTCTTTTAGTGTCGAAGGAGACATCATAAAATTTAACGACGAGAACTTTTTTTCGGATAAAAGCAGAGTAAGTTTCTCTCGTTTAACTCCAGTAGCGCATGACTTTTTAGCAAGCAAAGTATATGTATGGGACACTAAAAAATTTATGGTATTCAACAGCATATATAGAGTCGGAAGACAACCTGTATTTTATTTTCCTCTATTTATGCAAAATTATATGGGGACAGGAATAATATCCGCTTTTGGACAATCTTTGAGAGAAGGCGTATATATGCAAAATAGCAAAACCTTCGATATATACGGAATGAGGCATAGAATAAGATTTGATGCCTATCAAAAATTAGGTTTTCTCTTAGGAGATGAAATAAGATATACGAGTCAATATCATAATTTATCTTTGGATGTTATGTTCGCCTTGGGAAGGCAATATTATTTGCTTGATTCTTATATATCTTCAAGCGTTGGATTTGGCACAAAATATGTTAACTATTTTTCTGGAGGTAAAGCGGGTAAATTTACGCCAAGATATAAATTCCAATACGACCATACGATACAATTATATAATGGAGAAAATATCAACAGTTATGTAGTTGGAAAACTAAATTTAAATAGCGATTTATATTTTAGGTCCGATTTTTATAATCAAAGAGGAGCGTTGGACTTGGTATCGTTTTTCACTTCGCTCACGGGAGATTTGGATGATATAGGAAATTCTTATCCAGAAAGTTCGATAGAAAATTCAATTTATTTTAATAATTATATTTATGGAGTTAATCTTAGAGTGGGAGCGCAATGGGACTTAGCGTCCGTTAGAAATCTTTCGGTAGACCAAAATACAAACTTTGATTATTATATGCCTAAACCGAGCAGATTAATACTTCCATCAATAGAAGCGAGTTACAGTTCCGTATGGGGAGATGAAACCTCTTATTATTTTCAAAATTTAAATATCAATTATTCTGTAGGCGGAAGTTACGCGCATACGGTAAATTATAAAACTTCCGAAGGTATAGCTTTTTACGATAATCCAGAACTTAACAATAAATTAAATGAAAAATTAGCCGAAAGAAATAATGTGAATTTGTATGGAAATTTATCGAGAAACTTTACTAATGAATTTACAAGATTCACCCCTAATGCAAGATTAGATTATAATTATCAAAAGAGCGTTAATCCGAGCGCTGAAGATTTAATTTACGATAGAAATAGCTCCTATTTAGGATTGGGAACCACTTTAAATTTATCAATATTTTTACCTAATAGCGTCATTCCTTATGGATGGGATAATTATTTTACTCCTACTATTACTTGGGATAGTTCTTATAGTTTGGGTTATCAATTTAAAAAAGTAGCGGTTGACAATAACACAAACTCAAGTGCAAGCGGAGAGTTTAATTCGCATGATATTAATTCGAGATTATCTATAGGCGGAACGGGATATAGTTTATTTTTTATACCGAATTTAAATTTGGATATTCAAGGCTATGTCAGAACAGGATACGATATGAAACCTTATTATAACGCCGAAACTAAAAACTATCAAATTACTTTTTCAACAAATAAATTTTTGACTACAGAAGTCGGAGGCTCGACAAGATTATATTACGACCAGTCATATATATCTTATACTTTGGCTAAAAATTTATTAGGAACAAACTTAACGGCTAATAATATAAATACCCTTATACATATACCTATACCCGTAGGAAAAATTACCGACTCAATATTATTGAGACATAATAAAAGACCTTTCTTCGACAATGTTATAAATTCTTTCGATATATTTTTTGATATTTCATATAACCATGATTTTATTAATTATAGATATAATACCGTTTCGTTTATATTTGGTATAGAGTTTCAAATATTGGAACAATGGCGAATTAGGTTTTCAACCACGAGCGCAAATAACAGAGCCTACAGATATATAAAATCTTATGCGCAAAAAGAAAGCGAAGCTTGGATTAATCCTTTTTGGGATATTATAAATTCTTTTAACTTTAAAAATTCAAGAAAGAGAATGGAAAGTTTATTTAAATTAGAATCTATAGAAACGAGTATATGGCATGATTTGGACGGATGGGAATTCCTTGCGACTTTCTCCATTCGTCCGTCAACTTTACCTTCGGATATTGCAAGCGGTTCCGTAAAAGGTTCTTATTGGAGTAAAGAATTCTGGATTGAATTTACATTAACTGACTTTCCAAGCGGCGGACTTCCAAGAAGAGAATACGACCTTAATAAAACAATTACAGACTTACAAGAGAGCGGGACTAACTCTAGTTTTAGTTTTTAGGTAAGAATCTCTTTACTTTTTAGTCGCTTTAGATTATTATTAATTATCGTAAATTATTAAATAGATTTTTATTCTAAATTAAATTTTAACGAAAATAAAAAGGCAAAACTATTAATGAAAAAATTTATTTTTATATTACTAAATTTATCAATAGCATCGAATATTTTATTAAACGCTCAAGATAATTATTCAAACGCGATAATGCCAAAACTACCGAACGCGTTCGATATGTTTATCGGACGAGAAGGAAATAATAAACTGCCTCAATACATAAAAAACGATTTAATAAGAGACGATTATAAAAGAAAATTGCCTGATTTGAATAATACAAATTTGTCTTTCTTTCAAAAATATCCTATAGAATTTTACTTGACTTCTACTTTTTCTTATGCCGCTCATACGAATACTTTTAATATGCGGGATACTTTCGTTTCGCTTGGGCAGACTTTTCATAACGATTATATAGCTTTCACGGGATTTGTAACGGCGTTTGGATATTTTGATACGCATGAACCTACAAATGACTATCATTATATAAAAGGTAACGCGGGACTCTATGACGGCGGAGTTCAGGCGATTTTTGTCGATAGAATTTTAGTTTCGGCAAGAGGAAGAGCGACTTTCGATATTAATACGACTACATTCATGTTAATGCCTCATTATTACGATACGACTTTGAATCCAGCAAATATAGACACTCCAAATTATTATATTCCTCAAGTATTAAACGGAGCGGGAATAAGAGTCGGATTTATCGGCAATCATTATGAAATAGCTTATTCGCAGGGAGATTTTAGGCATAGCATTCCGAAAGCTTTTTTATTTAGATTCAATATCCCTAATTTGGAGTTTAGATTTTTATACGAACATGAAAACAGAAAAGCTCCAGAATATTATCATATAACTTTATTCGAGTCTTTGGTTCAGGCTTCTACGACTTTAAGATTTCCTTTTTTAAACGAAACTATTTGGCTAAACGTTATAGCGGAATATACTTGGAGAGAAAATGACGCTCATTATATTCGTTTGGAGCAGGGCTTCGAGTGGCATATGCTCAATATCGCTTTAAGAGAGATGGTTCATATAGCGGATAAAAACGCGAAAGCTTATTTGGAATATGCAATATTTGGAAAATTTTTGGCTGGTCCCGCGGAATTTGCAATCGGTTTTCAAGGCTCTACTGACGGAAGATATTATATCGCGGGACATGTTAAATTATAAAAAATCGTAAGAATTTTAAGAAAATAAAAAATAATTAATAAGGATAAAACAATGAAAAAAATAATGATTCTTTTTATTATCGCTTTTAATTTTTCGGCTTTCAATTTACTCGCGTCTTCGGTCGCAATAAGCGAAGTCCCTAAAAGCGCGATTAATTTTGCGGACGCTTATTTTACCGATTATTATTTATATAGAGCGGTTGAAAATTCGGGTTCATATACTCTAATATTCAAAGGCGGCCTCAAAATACATGTAAACTCGAAAGGCGAATGGACGACTATAAGCGGAGGCGGAGACGAAATAAATATAGAATATTTGGAGAAAGAAGTTATCGATTCTATAAATAAAGAATACGGCAACGAAAAAGTTATTTATATAAAAAAACAGAAAAACGCGTATAAGATAAAGTTTAAAAATAGAGTGAATATTACGGTTGATTTTGAAGGGAATATAAAGAAAGGCAGAAGAGACTATTGATTAAATCGTATAAATTTTGAAAATATTACCGATATTATTAATAGTTTAATTTTTATAAATATTTTTAGGAGAAACTATGCCAGTCGTAACGATAGAACATGACGAATATCCTTCGGTTATAGTTATAGAATATAATAGTTTATACAAAAACGAGCTTATTAATTTTATTCATAATATAAAAATAAAAGACAATAAAGAAGAAGTTTTTACCGAACCTTATTTTTTTAAGATTATACAAACGAATAATAAAAATGTCGGACTTCTTACGATAGACGGAAGAATCGAAGGATATTATTATATAAATAAAGAAGGAATGCTAAAATATATTTATATAAGTTTTCCTTACAGAAGAAGCGGTTTTGGAAAATTAATGATAGCGCATGCTTTGAAAATCAATCCAGAGGTGACATTCGAGCAATCGCAAAATCAAGGATATAACAGATTAATCAGCTCTCCTATATTCGAGGATGCCATTAAAGGAAATAGTGCGGAATCCAACGACACAGGATTTGACGATTCTGGAGGAAGTAAAGAAGGCGAACTCACGCTTTTTTAATTTCTTATTTTATTCAATAAAAAATTCTAATAACCATTAGTAGAGTGAAATTTGCTTTTTCATAATTTGATTTATCATACAATGAATATATTTTATGTAGTTGTTATTATGACATAATTAAAATTTTATTAAAAATAAAAATCTACTTGCTTTAATAACTCTTTAATGATATTGTATAAAAATCAAAATATTTAATTATTTAAGGTTTTTTAAATGAATACTAAACATATATTTGTAACGGGCGGAGTCGTATCTGGGCTTGGAAAAGGAATTACGGCGGCATCTTTGGGCAGACTTTTAAAATCGAGAGGGTTGAGCGTAACGATTCAGAAATTCGACCCTTATATAAATATTGACCCTGGAACTATGAGTCCTTTTCAACATGGAGAAGTTTTTGTGACGGACGATGGCACGGAAACCGATTTAGATATCGGGCATTATGAGAGATTCATTGACGAAAATCTAAATAAATACAGCAATGTGACGACTGGAAAAATTTATCAGCATGTTATAAATATGGAAAGAGAGGGAAAATATTTGGGCGAGACTGTTCAAGTTATTCCTCATATTACTAACGAAATAAAAAATAGAATTTACAGAGAAAACGACCCTAAAAAAACGGATATAGTTATAACCGAAATCGGCGGAACAATCGGCGATATAGAATCTCTTCCGTATATAGAGGCGATAAGACAGATAAAGGCGGAATTGGGACAGGAAAATGTTTTATATATTCATGTCACTTTGATTCCTTTTATTAGTTCTTCGGAAGAGATAAAAACGAAACCGACTCAACATAGCGTAAAACAGCTTATGCAAAGCGGAATAATTCCCGATATTATAGTTTGTAGGACGAATAAACATTTGGAAGATTCGCATAAGGCTAAAATAGCTTTATTTTGCAACCTGCCAAAACAAAATGTGTTTGAAAATTTTGACGAACCGAATATTTATAATGTTCCTTTAATGTTAGAAAGTCAAGGGCTTTCAAATGTCGTATGCAAACATTTTAAACTTGAAACCGAAAAAATAGATTTGTCAAATTGGAACGATTTAATAATAAAACAAAAAAATATAGCTATAAAAAACGAAAGAGTAAAAATAGCGATAGTCGGAAAATATATTTCAATGAAAGACGCTTATATCTCTTTAATCGAAGCTCTCAATCATGGAGGAATTTATAACGATATTAATGTCGATATTAAATGGATTTCGGCGGAAACTTTGGAAGTCGGCAAAGATATTGATAGTCATTTTAAGGATGTAAACGGATTCATAATTCCCGGCGGATTCGGAGAGCGAGGAATCGAAGGAAAAATCGAGGCTATCAAATACGCTAGAGAAAATAAAATTCCTTATTTGGGAATTTGTTTGGGAATGCAATTAATGTGCGTTGAGTTTGCAAGAAACATTTTGGGCTATAAAGAAGCGAATACAATCGAAGTAAACGAAAATACGAAATACCCAATAATAACTTTAATGGAAGAACAGAAGAAAAATACACTCAAAGGCGGAACGATGCGACTCGGTGCTTATCCTTGCGAAATAAAAGAAGAAAGTTTGGCTTATAAATTGTATAAAAATAAAATAATAAGCGAAAGACATAGACATAGATACGAATTCAATAACGAATATATAAACGAAATGAAAAAAAACGGACTAATCATAACGGGAAAATTGCAAAACGGAGAATTAGCGGAAATAGTCGAAGTAAAAAATCATCCTTATATGATAGGAGTTCAATTCCATCCCGAATTAAAATCGAGGATAACGAATCCTCATCCTTTATTTGTCGGTTTGATAGACGCCGCTAAAAAAACTAATTTAATATTTAATAAGAATATTTTTTAATAAACATAAATCAGAAATAGATTTATTTGATTAATCTTATATATTCTTTATCTCTTTTACAAATTCTACCGATTATCGAAGCATCAATTATTCCATCTCTCCATAAATCCGCAAGCATATTTTCGGCGTTATTTTTGTTGGCGCATATAAACAATCCGCCCGAAGTTTGAGGGTCGAAAGAAAGCATTTTTAAATTATAATCGACATTTTCATCGGTTAAAATATTATCTCCGACATATCGCATATTTGTAAAAGCGGCTCCAGGTATGCATCCCATATCCATAACTTCGTAAGATTTATTAAACAGAGGCAATTTTGAAGAGTTTATTTCTATACAAACATCGCTTGAAAGAGCCATTTTATAAGCATGCCCGATTAACCCGAATCCCGTTATATCCGTTGCGGATTTGACATTATATTTATTCATTATTTTGCATGCTTTTTTATTTAAAGTTATCATTGATTCAAAAACATCTTCAATATATTTTTCTTTAATAAGTCCGTTTCTCATAGCCGCAAGGCAACAACCTGTTCCCAATGGTTTTGTAAGAATTATAATATCTCCGTCTTTAGCGTTTGAATTAGTCGTTATTTGATTAGGACTAGCAAAACCTATGACAGCCATTCCGTATTTAACCGTTGCGTCAGTTATCGTATGTCCGCCTACGACTAATACTCCGGCTTCGGTAGCTTTATCTTGTCCGCCTTTTAAGATATTTGCAAGTATATTGAGGGAATCTTCTTTTGGAAACATAGTTATATTTAAAGCTAATTTAGGCTCTCCGCCCATTGCGTAAATATCGCTTATCGAATTGCAAGCCGCTATTTGTCCGAATAAATAAGGGTCTGCCACTACGGGAGGGAAAAAATCTGTAGTAAATATTATCGCGTTATCTTCGGAAATTTTATAAACTCCAGCGTCGTCTCCTATATCTACATCCGATAAAAGATTAGAATCGGTTTTTAATTTTAATATTGGAGCTAAAGTTTTTTCAAGCAAATCGGGAGGAATTTTAGCTGAACATCCGCCTTCCAAAGCGCATGATAATAATTCTATATTATCTTCCATAAACAAAATATAATAAAAATATTATTCTGCGATTACGCTTATCGCCTTTTTGCCAAATTTATTAGTATGGAATTTCACAGTGCCAGAAGCGGTTGCAAATATCGTATGGTCTCTTCCTATATCGACATTTTTACCGACATGAAATTGAGTTCCTCTCTGTCTAACAATTATATTTCCAGATATAACTTTCTGCCCGCCGTAAACTTTAACTCCAAGCCTTTTGGATTGACTATCTCGTCCATTTTTTGAGCTTCCGCCGCCTTTTTTATGAGCCATTTTCTCTCTCCTCTTTGTATTTTATGTAATCGGGATATTCTTTGATTAATTCTTTTATTCCTATCAAATATCCTTCGCTTACAATTTTATATTTTTCTTTTTTGTTTTCTTCAAGTTTATAAAAATCTTTCAATCTTAAACTTAAATTAGCGTCTTCTATTTTATAAATTAAATGTCTTTTTCCAACTATGCTAATTAAAGCTCTATACATCGCTTGAGTAATTGAACTTAAAGCGATACAAACCTCGTAGCCTTCGCCGATTTTTTTTATTCCAGCATGTCCGTCAACCGAAATATATTCAATAATATTTTCAGAGCTATAATGAACATTCACCAACGAAGCCATAAAATCAAACTATAATATCTTCTATAGTTATTTTATGATATTTATGTCTATGCCCCGTTTTTCTTCTGTAATCTTTTCTTCTTTTATGTTTTCCAATTACGACTTTATCGCCTTTCAAACTTTCGACTATCTTTGAATTAACTTTTACATTTTCGACATAAGGAGTTCCAACGACAACAGTTTCATCGTCTTTCTTTAATAAAAGAGTTTTAATTTCAGGCGATTCTTTTGCATCCCACCCCAAATATTCTATCAATATATTTTGTCCTTTTTCCACTTTATATTGTTTTCCTTTAACTTCTACTATTGCATACATTGTCGTTTATCCCCGTTAATATTTTTTTATTTTCTTAAATTAATTATTCTTTATACAAGCGTATAATATACTATAATAATATAATTTTGTCAAGCGATTTATAATAAATATTTAAGTAATATTTTAAAGTATTGAAAAACAAAATATAATATATATAATCTATTATCAATAAAATAATATTTAATATAAAATTTTTAAATTAAATAGGAATTAAATTCTAAAGATGGCGTTAATAAAACAATTTGCAATTATTTTTTCAATATATTCTATATCCGATATATTCTATAAGTCGCTTAAACTTCCAATTCCAGCAAATGTTATCGGAATGTTAATTCTTTTTATACTTCTTATAACGGGAATAATAAAAGAACATCATATTGATAAAGCGAGCGATATTTTGATTGGAAATATGTCATTATTATTCGTTCCCGCGACTTTGGCTATAATGGAAGAATATAAATATATAAAAGAGGAAATAGTCCCGTTTATAATTATCTGCGTATTTATGGTTGTAGTTACAATGGTTTCTACGGGATTAATTGCTCAAATTTTGGAAAATATTTTTAATAGATTAAGAATAAAAAAAGGAAAATAAAATGATAGGATTATTTGAATCAAACCCTATAATACCGATAGTTATAACTTTGATAGCTTATATTATTTCATATACTATTTATATAAAAACTAAATTGCCGATTTTAACTCCTTTGGTAACAACGGTAATTTTGGTAGGTTTTTCTTTATATTTTATGCGAGTTCCATATAGTGTTTATAACGAAAGCGGAGGAAAATTTATAAACGCTTTAGTCGGTCCCGCAACCGTAGTCTTGGCTTTGCCTATTTATAGAAATCTCCCTATACTCAAAGCGAATCTTCCCGTAATTTTGATAAGTATAGCGATAGGAAGCGCGATTGGAATAATAGGAATTTTTATAATATCAAAAGCGCTTGGAATATCGGACAATATACTTTTATCATTGCTTCCAAAATCTGTGACAACCGCGATAGCCGTAGATATTTCTGCAAATATTGGAGGAATAAAATCAATAACGGTTTTGTCGGTAATAATATCGGGTATAACGGGCGCAATAGTCGCTCCGTTTATCTGTAAAATATTCAAAATAAAATCTCCGTTGGCGATAGGCTTGGGAATAGGAACTTCTTCGCATGCGATTGGAACGAGCAAAGCTATAGAAATGGGAGAGACCGAAGGCGCAATGTCGGGGCTTGCGATAGGAATAGCGGGAGCTTTAACGGTAATTTTACTTCCGATACTTTATCGTTTGCTTGTCGTAATATGGAATTAAAAAAATAACGGACGAAGGTATGAACCTATTTAATATTAATTTTCAAGTTTTTATTATCTTTTCCCAAAACGAATGCCTATAGTAAGATTTGCTCCAACGGAATGATGCTGATTTATATTATAACCCGCAAATAATCTGTTTCTATCGCTTTTATCGAAAAACATATATTCGTAAAAAATATCAAACCCAACAACCAAAGCCGCTTTTTCTGTAGTATAAATTCTATCTTCTAAAAACAAACGAACATAAGGCGAAAAAGGAACTTTATTGGGTTTTATATTGAAGTCGTCAATAATCGGAATAAATTTTACGCCCGAAGCTACGCCGACAGCCAAATCGACTATAGAAGATGGATTTTTACTTAAAACAAATTTAAAAGCCAGCCCCGTATATACTCCGCCAGCCTCTATTTGATTTATTTTATAGTTTTCGTTAGGGTTTGCTATAGAAAGCATATTTGCATCAAGCCCAAAATCGAATAATAAACCGAAACCTTTGAATACGCCTTTATTTATTGGAAATTCGTATCCCGTTTGCAAATTTATATTTATTCTTGGCTCATATATGCTTTTAGTTAAATCCGTCCAAGTATTTACAACTCCAAGTTTAGGCAAAATCTCGAATTCAAAAGCGGGAAATAGCGCGCTTGAAATCGCTAAAAAAGAAGCTATTATAAATATTTTTAATTTTGTAAGCATTTTTAATCTCCTATTTTTTAAATTAATCTTTTTTTATATTTTGTATAAATCTTACTAGCTTGTATCCATAATAATCTTTATAATATAAAATTATTAACTAATTATAAATATAAAAGTAAAATATTGTATTGATAATAATATATGACTATTGATTTAAAAAATTTTATGATATGTCTATTTATTAATGATTTCAGTTATTTCTTCCTGCCATATTTCCGCATACAAATTTAAAATTTTTATAAAAATTTCAATATTTTCTAATCCAATTCTTTTTACAGCTCTATATTCGCATTCTTGAAACCTTAGAATAATATTTTCGGCGTATTTTTTATCCTCTTCCGTAAAATGAATGGTTTTTTCTCTTCGATTTTCTGGATTTTCAATTAATTTTACATAACCTTTTTTATAAAAATATGTTATGGCTATATTTACCGTTTGTTTTGGAAGCGAAAGATTTTTGCATATAATAGTTTGAGTGCAATTTTTAGTTGTAAATATAGAATTAGATTATTTAATATTTTCAGAAACTTCATTTAACGGAATTTCTTTTTCTTCGCCCGTATCCATATTTTTGAGTTTGCATGAATTTCGTTTTAGTTCATCTTCACCCAATATTAAAGCGAATTTTGAATTTCTTTTATTTGCCGATTTGAATTGATTTTTTATCGACTTTACCGCAAAATCGCAGTCGCAACTTATATTAGAGGCTCTTAAATCTTGCATAACTTTCAAAATTTCTTTTTCGGTTTCTTTAAAAGCTATTATAAATACATCGAGTCTGCCTTCCGTTATATTTTTATTATTTTCCAAAACGATTAAAAGACGCTCGAGTCCCATCGCGCTTCCAACGGCTGGAATATCTTTTCCCGAATTGAATAAACCGACAAGATTATCGTATCTTCCGCCTCCCAATATCGCGCTTTGAGAGCCCAAAGCGTTTGTTTGAACTTCAAAAGCCGTTTTCGTATAATAATCGAGTCCTCTAACAAGCATAGGCTCTACCGTAAAATTTTGATTTATTTTATTAAGCCCTTCGCATAATCTGTCGAAATGTTCTCTACATTCTTCGCAAACATAATCGTAAAATTTTGGAATTTCTTTCAAAACTTCTTTGCATTTTTCGTTTTTACAATCGAGTATTCTTAAAATATTCGTTTCGTATCTTCTCTGACAAGTTTCGCAAAGCTCTTCTTTTCTGCTTCCAATCGCTTCTATTAAAGCTTTATTATAAATTGGCTTGCATTTTTGACAACCGACTGTGTTTATAAGAAGGTTAATATTTTCTATTCCAAATTCTTTTAATATATTGATATTCAAAGCTATAATTTCGGCGTCAATCAAAGGAGAAGAACCGCCGATGCATTCTATTCCAAATTGATTAAATTCTCTGTATCTTCCTTTTTGAGGTCTTTCCGCTCTATACATTGTGCCTATATAAAAAAGTTTATTTATAGAAAATTCGTTTTGCATAGAATTTTCTATATAAGCTCTCACAACCGATGCCGTGCCTTCGGGTCTTAAAGTGAGCGAGCGTCCTCCTCTGTCCTCGAATGTAAACATCTCTTTTCCGACTATATCCGTATCCTCGCCTATTCCTCTGATAAATAAATCGGTAGATTCAAATATCGGAGTTCTTATTCTTCCGTAGCCGTAAAGTTTGACTATATCTTTTATTTTTTTTTCTATAAATTCCAATTTTGACGCAGATTCGTAAAAAAAATCGTTAGTGCCTCGAGGCTTCCTTATAGTAAGCATTGATTTTTCCATATATCCATATAATTGAAAATAAAAATAAAATAAATTTATCTCATATTCTCATCTTGGATAACGATAGAAAGCAAATTATAAGAATCGCTCAATACATTTACTCTGTTTGTATATTGTCTACCCAAAAACGATACCAAAACATCATATTCACCTTGAGCCAATTGAATATTAAAATTAGTGGAATTTCTCGTATTGAAGGTTCTATCCGCAATATCTATTCTCACATTATTATTTGCGACTTTATCTATCGATATGGTTAAATTATACAATCCGGAGGTAGTAAGCGGAGGAGTATATGCGGAATTTGTATTTTCCGTATATAGATTAGTCTCTATTGTAGTATAATTATTTTCAATAGAATTATTTGTCATTATATCGTCTATTTTTCTATACTTATCATCAGAATATTCTAACCTTCTGCTGTCTCTATCTAAATTTGAAGTCTCCGATACTTTTGAACCGTAATTTACATTATCTTTAGGTGGATATTCTTCAAAAATAAGGTATTGGTAGGTAGCTCCCAATGTGGACATATTTCTATCTTCAGGGATTATAGGAACTAAACTTTTTATAGTTTCAAATACATCGGCATTCTCCGATATTCTTCTGTATCTGTTTTGCGTCATATTTTCTGGTCTATCTAATCTTCTTAACATTTCAGGAATACTTTTAGTCTCTCCCATAAAATAATCGTATATTATAGGACCTTCATACACTCCAGCCCTGTCTAATTTCACAAGTCTATCATAATAAAGAGCATAAGTTGCTGGACTTAAATATTTATGATATAAACACCAATATATCGCCGTAGGATAATTTGGGTCATACTGTTCGCAATTATCCGCATAGTATTTAAATATTCTGGAAGCTAATTCTTTATCTCCTTCAGAAATAGTAAGAATGCCAGCAAGATATAATAAAGCCCTATCCGTATATAAATACCTTGCATCATAAGGAATATCCAAAGCCTGTCTAAAATCTCCCGCCGCTTTATCTAAATTATCAACTGAACCTTTATATTTTACATAAGAATTATATCTGCTTACTCCTCTATAAAATGCAAAAATAAGTTCGCTAACTCCATAAGTTGGAGCATATGCATTTTCATCAAACCATTCTATCGCTTTCAAAGGCACATTTTTTTGAAGATTCTCCATATATTCTGGGAAAGTATATCTATACTGGGAGGCCAAAGGTAAAGATAAAAAAACTAAAGCTGAAATTAATATGATAGCAAAAACTTTTTTCATTATTTCTATCCTAATTTTTATATTTTTATTTAATCATTTTCGGAATTTAACCTACAAATACAATTAAAAAATTATAATTAATATACATTAAATTTTATATTTTTCAAGTATATTTTTAAATAATATAAAAACAACTATATAAATATACAATTATATAACTACCCTATCGTTGCCTTGTCTTTTTAATAATTTTTCTCTTTCCAAAACATTTAATAAAGGAATTACATATTTTCTTGAAAGCCCCGTTTTTTCTTTCACGAAAGCTATTGTTATAATATCTTTTGATTTTGAACCTTTAAGAATCAAATTTTTAACTTTATTATAAATATCTACATGATAATATATGCCTTCTTCAAGATAAATTGCAAGTTTCAGAGCCGATAAAACTTTAATATCTTTGATTCCGTTTGGAAAAGATTTTATTGTTCTTTCTTCCAAACCGTTTAATCCTTCTTTTTTCAATTTTTCAAGCAAATTTTTCTGCGAATTGTTAAGCTCGATATTTTGATTATATTTTTTATAAATATTATTAAAAGGCATTATAATTTTAATTTGAATCAAATAATCTATGAAAGCTTTTGTAAACGCGTTGTCAATATTAAAACTATTTCTTATATCTTCAAAAGAAACGCCGTCTTTTTTGGAATCTATCAAATTTTTAGTTTTCTCCAAAATAAAATTCAAATAATCTTTTTTAACGAAATAATTTGAAATTTTCACCGCGTAATCTGGCAAATTTCCGCTCGCAAAAGAATAACCGTTAACCGACATAACTAAATCGGTATACGCGCTTCTTTTAATATCTCCCAAAAATTCTCCCGCGTTATCCATTATATTTTTTCTAATAAACGGAGTGGTTTTCGTTCCCCAAAATACATTTCCCGTTCCTATTATTGCGCTTCTTCCATGACTTATCAATATTCCTCTTTCTTTCCAAAAAACCGATAAAGGCTCGTCAAATTTTAATCTTATAAATCTTCCGTCTATTTCCCTATCGTCTGCATCGTTTTTTATCTTTTTGTCTGCTTCGCTATAAACGGGCTTTTTGTATAACGGAATAATTTGAGCGACTAAACATTCCGTGCCTATTGCAAATTCGGCGTTTTTTATTTTTCTTAAATATTCTATATCGCTATCTCCAACAAGTTCTAATATTATTTCGTCCGTTAAAAATACTGTTTCATCTTTAGCGCATAATAAATGTCCTCTCCTGATTTCTTCTTTTTTGATATTTTTCAAATTAACCGCTATACGAGACGTGGCATAAACTATTTCTCTGTCTTCATGATAAGATTGTATATTTCTTATATAAACTTCTCTTTTGCTCGGATAATGTATCAAAGAATCGTCCTTTTTTACGCTTCCTCCTCTAACGCTTCCCGTTATCGTAAGTCCCGCTCCTTTTATAGAAAATACTCTATCTACATAAATATGAGTTTTTATATCCTCTTCAAATTTATCTTTAATCAATATATCGGTTATTCTCTCTTTCAAAAAGTCTATATTGTCTCCTCTAATAGCCGATACTTTTATAATTTCTATATCTCTTTTAAAAATTCTAAATAAATTTTCTTTTATATTGTCTTCGCTTTCTTTTAATTTGTTTTCGTCAACCAAATCTATTTTATTCATTACGCATATTATATTTCTTATTCCCAGAGACAAAGCGACTTTTGAATGCTCTTCCGTCATATTCATCCAGCCTTCGTTTGCGCAAACTACAAGCATAACCAAATTCAAACTCCACATTCCCGCTACCATGTTTCTTATAAATCTTTCATGCCCCGGGACATCGATAACTCCTATCGTAATATCGTTTTTAGGTTTAAAAAATCCAAATCCCAAATCTATAGTCATCTCTCTTTTTTTCTCTTCTGGAAGTCGCATCATTGCAATTCCCGTTAACGCTTTAATTAATTCCGATTTCCCATGGTCTACATGCCCCGCGGTTCCTATAATTCTATTCACTTTAAAATATTCTCCTTTTATTTTAAAATTTATTCTTAATTATTATAAAGATTATAATAAATTACTCTGGACTATTTTATTTAATGACTCTTTAATATAATCTATATCGTTATCGTCTATAGTTATAACATATAAAAGTATGGAATCTTTTTTTACTTTAGGAATAATTGGAATTTCCAAATTATGCAAGAATTTAACTGTTTGTTTTATATCTTTAGGTTTAAAACTTATCGCGTAAGACGGAAAAAATATATCAGCCATAGCCCCGCCTCCCGTTTCAATAGTTTCTTCTATAACATTAAAGCCTTTTATATTTTCTATTATTTTTAAAGCTTTTTCTTTAATAATTTCGGGTTTTATTGCAAGAAGCCTTTCGCAATATCCTTTAAATTGTTCCGTTGAATTTAATCTTTTTATAGCGTATTTTTCTAAAATTGACAAAACCGTTTTACCGCATCTGAAAGCTCTCATTAAAGGATGTTTATAAATCTTTGAAATATATTCTTTTTTGCCGACTATTATTCCCGATTGAACGCTTGAAAACATTTTATCCCCTGAAAAACATACTAAATCCGCTCCGCTTTTTAACGCCGATTTTATATGCTCTTCTTCCGATAAACTCTCGTCAAATATTCCCGCTCCTTCGTCATAAACTACGGGAATATTTTTTGGAATAGCGTCTCTTATATTTTTGAGAGAAGGATACTTTACGAATCCTCTTATTCTAAAATTTGAGGAATGCACTTTTAATATCATAGCCGTATTTTCCGTAATCGCTTCTTCGTAATCTTTAATAGTTACTATATTCGTAGTTCCAATCTCGACTAAATTAGCTCCCGCCTCTCGCAATATATCGGGAATTCTAAAACCTCCGCCAATTTGAACCTGCTCGCCTCTTGAAACTATAACATCTTTTTCAGATGCGAATGTCTTTAATATTAAAAATACCGCCGCCGCGTTATTATTAACGACTAAAGAATCTTCCGCTCCAGTCAATTTTGCCAAAATGGAATATAAAAATTCACCTCTTAATCCTCTGCCCTCTTTATTAAGATTATATTCAAGATTATTGCTATGAATATTTAAATCTTTAACTTCGTCCCATATTTCCGAATCGATTGGAGAGCGTCCCAAATTAGTATGCATTATAGTGCCTGTCGCGTTTATTACTCTTTTAATCGGCGAATTGGATTTGGATTTTATATTTTTTTCGCATAATTTTATTATTTCTTCTTTAGAAAGAGATAAATTTGAATCGTTTTTGTTTTTTAAATCATGCCTCAATTTTTCCAAAGTTTCGCGAATTATATCGGCGACTATCGGACGGGAAAGAATTTTAAAATACCGCTTTATAGAATCATGCTCCAATACCGCATTTACTTGTATCAAATTAAATCTGCTATTCGATTTATTAATCATTAGCTCTCTCACTTAATTTTATAATAAGATAAGAGACTATTAATTATTGCAAAACGCAATAATTTTTATAATCGCTTATTTATCGGAAGAGGCAGGAGTCGAACCTGCCAATGTCTCTATGACATCCAACGCTTTTGAAGAGCGCGAAGCCCACCGGGACTTATCTACCTCCAAGCGCTTTAATAATATAGCATTTAAATTTTATGTCAACTTTTTAACATATAAATATTTAATATTTCTGAATAACGGTCTTTACACTTATTGTATTTAAATATATTATTTTTTAAAAAATATATTTAAAATTCCGATACTAAATCGACAGGAGTATATCTTAATGGGTATAAGATTTCGTATTATTTTGATGATAATAATAGTTATGGGATTAGTCATATTAACCGTCAATTTTTTGGGCAATAATATAAATACCGAAAATTTTCACAATCTCATAGATGAAAGCCTTAATAACAAATTTATGGTTATAGCGAACGATTTTGAAAATAGTATTATAACGGGAAAAGAAGAAGTAGAAAAATTATCTTACAGTTTATCCGTTATGTATAACGATTTAAATATAAATAATAGAAGCAGAGAATATCTATATTCATATTTGCCAAATTTTTTACCCAATATATTAAATGAACAAAATTATAATAGAACGGTAAATATATTATTCTTTCAGCCTTTTGCCGGAATCTATGTATATTCTCCAAACAACAACAGATTTTCTATAACAGGACTAAATACGAATCATTTAACAAATTCAACAATTTATATAAATTACGATTCTTATAATAATTTGATTTTTAATATTAAATCCGCCATAAATAGCGATAATGTGCCCGTGGGAATTGCTGGAATATCCATAATTCTTAATTATGACTCGGAAAATATAATAAATATTCTTAATATAAAAGACTCGAATATACTGATAATAAATAAAAATAACTTAACAATTTTAAATTCAAAAAATAATGCATTAAATAATTTAAAAACGGATGCCTTATATCCAGAATCTTATCAGTTATTAAATTCCAATACCGAATATAATATTTTAAAAGGAAATATTATAGTAAATAATTTAAGATATACCGCTTATATAAAAAGCATATCCGAAGAATTAAATATCGCTATGTTTATTCCGGAATCCTATTTTGATACGCAAATCAATAGAATAAATAAATCCACTATATATACGATTATAATCGCTTTTTTTATAGCTATGATGATAATCGTATTCTTAATAAAAATCATATTTAATTCCATGACAAAAGTAACGGACACTATAGAAAACTATATAAACAATAACGATTTAAGACTTACAATCCCCGAAGTATCGGGAAGAGACGAGATTTCCGAAATAGCCAAATGGGTTGAAGTTATTAATAATGGATTCCAATATACTTTGGTAAATATAAAGAAAACTATAGCTATGTTCAAAAGGCAATCCGACAATTTGCCGAAAACAATTAACGATAATGTGAATACGATTCATGGCATTAAAGAATCGATAGAAAATATAAAAAAGAGTTTAACCGAAGAATTAAATCAAATATATACGGCGGAGAACAACAATAAAAACATACAAGATTATATAGAAAATAATATAAATAATATAAATAATATAAATATAAACACTAAAAGTTTGCAAGATAAAATAATAGAAGAAGGGTCAAGTATTGAAAAAATGAATTCTTCATTAGAAGATATGATTAAAAATATAGAAAATATAGATTCGCTTATTTCTAATATTGATAATAAAATAAAAAATCTTAACTTGCTTTCATTAAAAAGTAAAGAAAATATTAAATCGACTTCAAAATCTACCGAAGATTTGGTAAACTCTTTGATTGCAATATCTAATTTCGTAAGCTCTATAAAAAATATAGCAAAACAAACAAATATGCTCGCTATGAATGCGGCAATCGAGTCGGCTCATGCTGGAAAATACAGCGTAGGATTTGCAGTCGTTGCCGAAGAAATTCGCATACTATCCGAAACTTCGGACAAACAAGCGGATGATGCCGATAAAATTTTGCAGGAAATAAAAGAAAAAATTGCTGTTACAAGCAACAATTTATTCGAATCCACAGAACAATTTTCAATTCTTGTAAAAGATGTTTCGGAAATTACAGGTTTGATGGAAAATATTCATAATTCATCAACAGGGCAATCTAAAAATATAAATGAAATACTTCATTCTATAACTATGATGTCCAACTCAAGCGAAAGCATTAAATCTCAATATCTAAACATTACCGAAAATCTTGGCGAGATAAAAAATAATATAGATTCCTTAAACACTCTATATTCGAGCGGTTCAAAAAATATATCAAGAATAAAAATCGTTTCGGAAGATATAAACAGTCATATTGAAAATATATCCGTTAATTCGGATAATCTATATAACTCCGCTAACAATATGCATAAACTTGTTTACGATAATAATGTATTGCTGGCAGAACTTGAATCCGAGATATCAAAATATAAAATTAAAGATATTAAAACTCAATCTAATATTACGCAAAGAGTTCGAGGAATGAATTTAATACTCCTAAAAGAATTTGTTAAAACTAAATTTGGGGAAGAAGGCTATCAAAAATGGATAACCGCTATGCAACCTTCCTCTTCGTTAATATTTAAAAACGATATTTTAAGCGACGAATGGTATCCATATACGCCCGCTTTTCATAATCCTTATAGATTGGTATGCGATTTATTCTATGACGGCGCAAATACGGGAATAAAAGAAATTTCGGAATATAGCTATAATAGAATTTTGCCAAAATTTATAAAGACTTTTATAATCTTCTTGCCAAAATATTTCATATTAAGTTACAGCGTAGAATTTATATTCAAAAATTTATTCGACCCTGTGAGTGTAGAAATAATCAAAAGTAGAAAAAGAGTTTTAATCGCTCATATAAAAGACTTTAACGAGGATTCCGATGTTTTAGAATTATCGATATTATATTGGGCTTCT
>CAKVCG010000009.1 GCA_934725525.1 uncultured Brachyspira sp.
TTCTCTCACGGAATTTTTATCCGTTCTATAAGGTCCGATTCCCGTTCCTAAAAAATATGAATAATAAATAGACAAATTTTTATCGCCGATATTTTCTATAGTCACGCTATTTTTTAACTGATAAGGATTTTCGCCAAATGCAAAACTTTTCTTTATTCTAACGGGAATATTTTCTATAACCGCTTCGGCAATATAATTTATAGTTTCGTTGTTGGTTTCGATTGCATTATAATTTAAATTTTCTGGGACGGCTATGGAATTTGAAAGATTTTGAAATGTTAAAGTAAAAGGATAAATTTCGTTATAAATCTGCCCGACCATATCGACTATTTCGTTTGTGGCGTTTTTTGGAATATCCTGTTTATAATAATTTTTCAATTCGTAGGAATATAAAGCGCCGTTTCTTAATTTCGCTATAACATATTCGTTTTCTAAAATTTGAATTTCGTTATTTAATTCGGCAGTTTCATTATAATCAATTTTTTGCATACTTGAGGTATTTAAAGTTATATTTATATTTTTTTCGTTATCGTTAGTTTGGTTTAGCGCGATATTCGTATTTGCGGAGATATTTTGAGATGTCTGGCGTATAGATCTCGATTGATAAAACATATATATAAATAATATTATAGCCGAAAGCCCAATAGCTATAGCCATTCTTTTTCCATCGCTCATAAATCTTTACTTAATCTCCTAAAATTCAACATAAATTAAAAATCAATAAAAAATACCATCTCGCTTAAAAATCAAGGAACGGGGTCGTATATTTTTTTTGCCAAAGGATTGCATCTAATAACTCTCAATATTGCAAGAAAACTTCCCCTAAAAGCTCCATATTTTATAACCGACTGTTTAGCATATTCGGAACATGAAGGAATATATCTGCAAGAAGGTTTCAAATAAGGCGATATTGATTTTTGATATAAAAAAATTAAAAATAAAATTACTTTTTTAAGCATTTTAAACCTCATTCAAATTTTTTAAATAATTCCAATAAATCCTTTTTGCAATCTTCAAAAGAACGGCTGTTTTTTCTCTTTACTATAATAAAATAATCGTAACCCGTTGGTATTTTGTTTTTCTCCGTTCTGTATATTTCTCGAACGATTCTTTTTTCTCTGTTTCGACTTACCGCGCTCGATTTACTTCTTTTTATACTAACGGCAAATCTCGAATATGGACGATTATTTTTTAATCCCAGTATAACATAAGAGTAATTAATTGATTTTATTAAATTGGCTTTATTTTCAAAAAAGGCGATTATATCGTTTCTTTTTTTAAGCCTTTCTTTAAAATATATCTTTGCCAAAACTATAAAATACTTCCGATTATTAACAAAATTCCAAAAAACATCCGCAAATAATTCTTACCCTTCGATTAAATTATTCGTCCGCCGTAGTCAATCTATATCTGCCTTTTCTTCTTCTTCGTCTTAAAATATCTCTTCCATGCTTCGTAGCCATTCGTTTAAAAAAACCAAATTTCCTCGCTCGGCGTAACTTACTTGGCTGATAAGTTCGTTTCATTTTTTCCCCTTTATTTTAGATAGTCGTTTATAAATTATTTTTTTATCGAAATCAATTTATACTATATTGAATATTTTGTCAATATAAAAATACAAGTCTTAACCGATAGTTACAATTTTACTCCGTTAGTAATGAGCTAAACTATTGACATATTTTCTAATTCATGCTTCAACTTACATAAATTTAATAAATAACGAATAAATTATTTATGATTAATAAAAAATACTATAAATTAACATAATATATACGCATTTTAACGCAAAATTATATATTTTAAATTTTATATTATGATATAATAAAATTACTAAATCATAAAGAGAAAATATGCATAATAATAAAAACAATAAAATTAATCAAAAGCCTTTAACCGAAGAACTTTATAAAAAAGAACTCGAGGCTTTGAAAAAAAACGACAATAATAATAAGCCTAAAAATTGGGTTTTGTCTCCTCAAGCGGTTAGAGATTTTATACTTGGAAAAGAACTCGAAGATATAACGATAAAAAGAAAATTTTACGGAGACGACGCATTAGTTGAAAGGGCTATAATAACTCTTTCGGGAAATAGAGGACTAATGCTTGTCGGCGAACCAGGAACTGCAAAAACGATGTTAAGCGAACTTTTATCCGCGGCGATTAGCGGAACAAGTATTATAACGATTCAAGGAACGGCTGGAACAAACGAAGACAATATAAAATATTCTTGGAATTACGCTACTTTATTTGCAAAAGGTCCGATTAAAGAAGCTTTGATTCCCTCTCCCGTTTATATAGGAATGGAAAAAGGATTGATAACGAGATTCGAGGAAATTACGAGATGCCCTTTGGAAATTCAAGATTCTTTAATAAGCATATTGAGCGATAAAATTTTGAATATTCCCGAGCAGAATTCTATACTTTTTGCGAAAGCGGGATTCAATATAATAGCGACAGCAAATACGAGAGATAAAGGAATAAACGAAATGAGCAGCGCGTTAAAAAGAAGATTCAATTTTGAAACCGTTGAACCAATCAAAAATCCTCAAATTGAAGCGGAAATTATAAAAAATCAATGCGAAAGTTTATTCGAGCTTGCAGATATTGACATAACCGTAGAAAATGATGTCGTGGAAGTTTTGGCTACGACTTTCAACGAATTAAGAAACGGAAAAAGTTTTGAAAACGCGAAAATACAAGAATTAAATTCCGTTATCAGCACCGCCGAAGCCGTTTCGGTTTATTATCAATCGGCTCTTCATTCGTATTACTACGGAAATAAAAAAATAGAAATGTCGACTTTGGTATCGAATCTAATCGGAAGCGTGGCGAAAGAAAATAAGGAAGATTTGCCTAAACTCAGAAATTACTTCAATAATTCTATTAAATTGAAAGCTGAAAAATTCGGCAAGAGATGGAAAGAATATTATGAAAGTAGAAATTTGATTAAATAATTTTTTGTCAATTTTTATTAACTTGTCATTGCGAGCGAGGCTGAAGCCACCTTGTTATTAGGAAAGTTAACAAATTCTGATTGGATTACTTGCCAACGGTGAACGGTTGTCTTGGCGAATTACAATTATTTTTTATTTATCAAAAATATATTTATAAACATTCTCCGACAATGGAATTCCATTTTTTATATAATTTTCTGCGCAGGATTCTTTTCTTTCGCCTGGTATTGAGATGGTTTCATTTTTATTCATAGCGGGTTCTTTTCTTATATCGTCTATAAAAGATTGAACGGTATTTAAAAAAGTTTCCATATCGTTGAAAAGCGAAGGTTCTATAACAAGTATAAAAGTCGAGAGATTTCTTTTTTTATCCATATCGCCATACATTTTAACTAAATTATTGCAATAAACATTTCCAATTAAAAGCCCCGTAAAGGCTTCGACCATAGTCATTATTAAATAACCTTTAACTCCGCCGAATGGAACTACATATTTTATTTTATTCGGGTTGGAAGAAGGATTTCCGTCTTCGTCTACTCCCCAATCTAAAGGCACGGTTTCGTTATTGTCTCTTGCCGTAAATATTCTTCCGAGCGAAACTTTGCTTGTCGCCATATCTCCCAATATAAAATCTTTTTTCGCGGGAAAACCGTAGCTTATCGGGTTTGTTCCGAAGAAAGATTTTTTTCCGCCGAAAGGAATAACGCAAGGGTCGGTATTAACCATTATAAGAGAAACTTTTTTATCGTCTATAGCCATTTTATTATAATATCCCAAAGCTCCGCAATGGCTGTTGTTTTTTATTCCTATCAAAGCTATTCCCTGTTCGTTTGCAGTTTTTATAGCCCATTCCATTGCATATTTTGTGGCGACATGTCCAAATCCGCCGTCCGCATCCATAGAAGCAAAAGAAGGTTTTAAAACATTTATTTTAAAATCTGAATTTAAATTTATTCCTCCGTTTTTCATTCTGTTAATATAATGCTCCACTCTCAAAACGCCATGCGAATGAATTCCTCTTATGTCGGAATATAAAAGAACTTCGGTTATTATCTCTGCTTGTTTGTCGTCAATCCCCGCGCTTTTTAATTTATCGAAAGTCGCTTTTTTTAATTTTTCATATTTTACGATTATCATTTATTTTTATATTCCTTAATAAAATTTTATATTAATTTAGTTTACATAATTAAAAATTAAAGTCAACATAGAAAACAAAAGCTATATTCTAAAATTTAAGATTACAATTTAAATAAGTTTATGTTATAATAATTCTTAAATTTTAATTAGGTTTATTTTTAGAATGAAAACAAAAACTGAAAAATCGGATTTGAAAAATAAAGTCAAAAAAATAACCGAAGCGAGAGTTTTGGTAATAGGCGATTTGATGCTCGATAAATTTACTTACGGAGATGTTATTAGAATTTCTCCCGAAGCGCCCGTTCCCGTTTTGCATGTAAATCATGAAGAAAGCTATTTGGGAGGAGCGGGAAATGTCGCAAGAAATATATCGGCTTTGCTCGAAGACTCGGAGTTTTCTAATAAAGGAAAAGTGGGAATTATCGCCGTAATCGGAAAAGATAAATCCGCCGATTCTATAATCGAAGAAATAAATCGTTATAATATTTCTAAAGCGGGAATCATAACGGACGAAAGCAGAAGCGCTATAACAAAAACGAGAATAGTCGCGGGAAACCAGCAAATAGTAAGAATAGACGAAGAGGATACGAGTCTTTTTTCAAAATCTATTTATAAAGAAATAGAAAAATCTTTTATAAAAAATATTGACGATTATAATGTTGTTATAGTGAGCGATTATGCGAAGGGAATTATAACGGAAAAAATGGCAAAAAAAATTATAGATATATGCAATAAAAAAAGAGTTCCCGTTCTCATCGACCCGGCTATAAAACATTTTCCATTTTATAAAAAAGCGACTTTAATGACTCCGAATTTGAAAGAAGCGATTGAAGGATTGGAAGGAATAGAAAAAGTAAGTAACAAATTAAATTTCTACGAATTCAATCCTAAAAATATAGATATTTTGGGAAAAAGTATAATAAAAAAATTGGGGCTTTCAAAATTAATGATAACTTTAAGCGCAAACGGAATGGCATTATTCGATAAAACTATAAAGGGAGAATCTTATATCGTTCCAACGAGGGCAAAAACGGTTTTCGATGTTTCGGGAGCGGGCGATACGGTAATATCGGTTTTGGGAATGTGTCTTTCGGTAGGTTTTTCGTTTAAGGAAGCCGCGGAAATATCAAACGCTGCCTCTGGAATTGTTGTCGGAAAGAGAGGGACTTCGACTTTAACTTTGGAGGAATTGACAGAGGCTTTATGATAAATAAAAAACAAAAAAAATTTATTCGAATAATTTTGTCGTTGTTTGTTTTTTCTTGCATTATTTCATGCCTGCCTAAACCTCCAATAACTCCCGCAAAAGTTATAGCCGAATTGGAACTCAATAAAGATATAGCGGTTTATAGCAACGATATAGTCGATTTGGATAGTCCAAAAGTCTATAATGTGAACGGCGAGTATTATTTCGGAGATTTTTATTATATAGAGGGTAATATCGTATATGCGCTCGATTTGTCGAATTCAAAAATGATAATAGCGGAAGGAAGTAATGTTAGAAGTTTTTCTTTAGAATATAAGGGGTTAGAAAAATCAAAAATATCCTTAATAGACAATAATCAAAATATATATATAACGGGACATGATTTAAAATATATAGGCGATATAGTGGTTACAAATATAGTAATGACTTTGCCGTCTGAAAGCCCGATTTTCGAAGGAGACGATAATCCCCATATTGGAACTTATACGATTCAAGTAACAAATACGAATTATACTAAAGTCGGTTTTGTTTCTTTAAATAAAATATCTCCCGAAGGAAATGTTCTATATAATATAGATTCAATAGTAGAAAACGAATACGAATCTTTAATAAAATTATTTTCATTAACCAACGATAAATTCGCCGTTTTGAAAAGAGACAAAAATAAAACTCCGATTATAGATATATACGATATGAATACGGGAAAAATGGAAAACGAATATTTGCTTTCAACTATAGAATACGTCGACACAAATACTATGTCCTACAGAGAAATAATAGACTGCGTTTATGTAGAAGGAAAAGAAGTAATAGCGATACTTACAATGAATATAGAAAACGGAAAACATAAAGACGATGTAATATATACTACCGGAATAAATAATTTTAATTTAATCGAAGGATATAGAATCCCATCGAGAAACAATTCTTTAGCCGTTGGAATTTCCTCGAGCGGAAGAGTGACTTATACGGGAATAGAAAACGGAATGTATTTTTTTATAAGAACAAATCCTTTTTTGTCGCAAAATTATAGCAAGGAATATATGGGAACGGACGGGTTAAATAAATTAAGAGGAATAAACATATTTAATGATTCCATATACGGCTTTTTGATAGAAAACGATAAAATTAAATTTCAGAATTATTAATTTTACATTTATTAATTGATGGTATTTTTGCTATTGACTTTTTTTATTACTATGTTAATATTTACATGTCACTTCAAGATTATAGGGCGATTAGCTCAGCTGGGAGAGCGGGTGCCTTACAAGCACTAGGTCGGCGGTTCGATCCCGTCATCGCCCAAAAGTCTTTCCCTCCGAAATATGGGAATATGAAAATATAAATGATGATGATAAAAAGCGATTAATATTTAATTTGAAGTTTTTAAATGGCGATTTTAAAATATATTTCTATAATCGGAGCTATTCTTTTAGTATTCGCTTTTATAAGTTTTATAATAAAATTTACTTCTAAACGATTAACCGTATTTGCTTCTATAGTAGCAATAATAGTTTTGTCTATAATATTGATTTTAATAATATATATGAATTATACCGTTAATATTTCGGCAAATATAGGCGTATCTTCGAGGGAAAATAAATTAAGAGTAAATAGAAATAAAATTAGAAATAATATTATAATTCGCCCCGGCGCCATAGAATTAATATCGTTGCATTTGGGTTATTCGAATAGAATATCCGTTCCTATGATAAAAAATAGAGAGTTGGGGTTTTATTTGGATAATATTTGGTTTAATTGGGCTGACGGAAAATTACTCACGGACGAAGATATGATAAATAAAGACGATTATATTAATTTTGGATTTTATAATTACTCTTTAGAAGGACTTCCTAAACTACCCGAAGCGTCCGATGAAAGAACGAGAGAAATTGAAGAAAATTATATAAGGAGAATAAATAGAAAAGAAACGGTTAATAATACATTTTTAAACACTTTATATGACGGAAACAGCGCTCGCACTATGATTAAAAATATTACGAATATGAACATTTTAGGGTATAAAACGCAATTGCATGGATTTATAGCAAAACCTTTGGCGAACGCGAATGCGGAAATAATCGCCATCTCCCAAACGAACGCTAAAGTTAAAAATTATTTATCTTCGCTTAAAACGGTAAGCGGATATTTATGGAGAGTAATTTCAAAAAGCTCGAGTAGAAGTTATCACAGCTACGGGGCGGCTTTCGACACTTTACCGAGAAGAAACGGCGGAAAACAGATATATTGGGCATGGACGAGAGTAAATAATAAAAATTGGTATGCCGTGCCTTATGAAGATAGATGGCAGCCCCCCGAAGAAGTGATTAAAGTTTTTGAAAAGCATGGTTTTATTTGGGGCGGTAAATGGAATAATTATGACACGATTCACTTTGAATATAGACCCGAACTTATAATATATAACAAAATAAAAGACGATGAAAATGCCATTTATGATTTAATCGAAAAATACGGTTTGTATTAATATTTATAAATATATATCGGACCTTCGTCATTTGAAAGCGATTCGTTTGCGTCTATTTTAAATGCTTCTCTGCAATCTAATATAGATTTGTCGAAATATTTGCTATCGTTCGTGCGTCTATATTTATTGAAATAAAGAGCGCTTCTGTTATTTAAAGCGTATATATTTTTTCCGTCCAATTCCATTATTTTTTCATAGTCTTTCAAAGCGTTTTCAAATAATTCGTTATTTCCCATTATATTATATTTTACCAAATAAATTGTGGCTCTATTATTTAATAGTATAACGTCTTTATTATCGCTTGAATAAATCATATTGTCGAATATGGTCAAAGCGGTGTTATAATCATAATCCGATTTATCTATACCGTATCTTGTGGAATATAGTATTCCTTTATTATTTAAAATATCTTTATTATCGTAAATAGATATAGCCGATTCATAATATTTATCAGCCTTTCTAAAATATAAACTCTTGTTATTTTTGCTATACATTTTAGTATATAAAATTCCTGCTCCATTTAAAGCCAGATAATTTCTATCGTCTATACTAAAAATATTCTCGAGTATTTCCAAAGCCTTTTCGTTTTTAGCGCTTTTAATTTCAGCCATTAAATCCTTATACATATTCTCTATTTCTTTTAATTTTTTATCTTCCGTTTTTTTTAATATTACGGCGGGGAGGTTATCTATATATTCCTTATCCTCTTTACTTAAATGCTCGTCATATTCTTTGTTTTTTGTTTCTTTTTCTTCAACGATAATATTAGTATCGTTGTCGTTGTTAATATTATTTGCAGTATTTGTAATAGTCGCTGTATTATTACTCGCTATGCTATTATTCGTATAATTTATAAATAATATTAAAGCGAACATTAAAACCAAAAGAAATAAAGCCACATAAGTCACTACCAATAAACTATTTCCAATCAATTGTTCCACCGAAAATTTAAGATTGCTTAAATTTGGATTTATTCCTAATCTTACTTGTTCCTTTACCAAATTGGTAATTTTTTCCGCTTTACCCGAGTCTTCCAACCGCTCTCCGAAATATTGCGATACCATCTCCATATATCTGCTTTCAATATTTGAAGATAGCGAATTGGTAAAAATATTAAGTTCTTTCGTTATATTTTGATTTAAATTTAGACTATAAATATTGCATACTATTAAAAAGATAAGCATAATTACCGGAAATAGTATCAGTATAGCGAAGTTTATTTTTCTTATATTGGCTCTTTTCATTTGTTAATACAATTTTCATTTATATAGTTGTCTAAATATTATAAAATAATTATAAAAATAATCAATTGATTATTTTTATAAAATCATATAAATTATTAAAAGTTCGAATCGCGTCTGAGAGGACTCGAACCTCCAACCGTCGGAACCGAAGTCCGATGCTCTATCCAATTGAGCCACAGACGCATTTTATTAACGCTTTGAAAATATGAGCAAAGGGCGAAAGACGGGACTTGAACCCGCGGCATCCAGATCCACAATCTGGCGCTCTAACCAACTGAGCTACATTCGCCATATATTAAACCGAAGAAAATAACTCGCGCCAGACAGGAATCGAACCTGTAACCCACAGCTTAGAAGGCTGTTGCTCTATCCAATTGAGCTACTAGCGCATTCGGGATGATGAGACTCGAACTCATAACCCCCTGCTCCCAAAGCAGGTACGCTAACCAATTACGCTACATCCCGTAAATATTATAAAACTAATTAATATTATAGTGTTAACTATATTTTTTGTCAATAATTATGCTCTATATTCTAATTTTAGCTTTATTATTTTCCCCAAACTCCTCCAAATTTAAAACTCAATCCCAAATAAAAATCGTTATCCACCGTATAATGCCCTCCGTCTTTAGCCTCATAAGATATTGCCCCAACTTGATGCCTTCTTTCCAATTCGTAATATTGAAGATTATTTTTAAACACGGGGTCGTAAGTAAAAGTGTCGGAAAGCATTATTTTGAAATCGTCCGTTATATTCAAAGTGATTTTCAAAAAAGCTCTATATTTAAGTTGATAAACATCTTCCGAATTTGAATAAATATTATTATCATGAATTCCAAAATGCGCCGTTATGTCGAATTTCCATAATCTGCGAACTTCAAAAAATATAAATCCGCTCATTGCGTAAAATGGTTTTCTCTCCGCGAATGTTTGAATAGAAAAATCGGTATAATATCCTGTATTATAATGATGTTCGTTATCGTTATTTGTGTTGTTAGCATTTGACGGTAAATATTCGTTCTCGTCCATTATTCCATGTCTAAACCAAAAGCCTTCAATTCCGATAGTAAATCTTCCGTTTTTGCCGTTTCTAAAATAAAAAAACGCGTTTACGCTGTCTCCGTATTCTTTTATCGGTATCGAGCCTAATTGACTCACGATTCCCGCGACTCCCGCATTGATATAATCGTTGCTGTAAGATATTTTTGCCATTAAACCTTTTGAAGAGTTTGCGTCCAATCCTTCCTCTCCGTTAACCATTCCTACTCCAATAAATACTCCGTAAAAACTTGATTCTAACATTATTCCCGTATCGTATCTTGGAATAAATTGAGTGTCGTATCCTATAGGCAAATCTCTTGGTCCAGAAAGAACTGTAGCCTTATTAGCGCTTACCGTATGATAATAAAATAAAGTTGGAAAATAAGAAGTCATAGGAATATTTTTAGTATATGATTCTAAAACTCCGACTCTTATTCCCACATACTTAAAATTTACGAATAAATTTAATTTTGTGAAGTCGAATAGGGGGGGGGACATATCTTTGTAGAATCTCGCCTTATGAGATAAAGGTTCGTAAAATCTTGCTTTAATATCCGCACCGATTGATGCGTATTTATATTCTTTGATATAACTTAAATCTCCATAAAGCAAAACTCCTAAAGTGTCTTCGTTTCCCGTTTGTTCTATTAAATCGCTCATTCTTCCGTAAGCGACTAATTCCAAAGACGCGCTTAAAACTCCGTATTTTCCCAAGTTGGTATTATTGGAATTTGTAGCGTTTGTATTTTGAGAAAATAAAATTGAATTTATAGCCAATAGTAAGCAAAATATAAATTTATTTGTATAATTTAGAGTTTTCATAATAATATATTTATATAATAATTATTTTTTTATGTCAATTCTTAAATCCTTAATATGTATAATTATTATGCATAAATTAAATTGTTATATTCTATATTCTCTGCCTGCCTTATAACTATATCTAACGCTTCTTCTTGATTTTCTGGAGGATATTTATATTTTCTTAAGAGTTTTTTTACCGCTAAACGCATTTTTGCTCTTGTGGATTCTTTTCTTTCCCAATCTATAGTTTTGCTTTTTCGCACGATATCGGTGAGTTCTACAGCAATTTGCTTTAAAGTTTCATCGGTATAGAATTTTTTTATAGAAGGAGGTTTTAATATAGCGTCATAAAAAGCTTTCTCTTCGGCGCTTAATCCCAAAATATCGCTTTCTTTTTCCAAATTTATTAAATCTTCTCCCATTTTTAAAAGCTCTTCTATAACTTCCGCATTTGTAATCATTCTGTTTTTATAACCGTTCATAATATCTTTCATGCGTTTTGAAAAAAGTTCAGACTGCACTATATTTACTCTTAAATGCCCTTTTATTTTATCAGCTAAAAGTTTATGCAAAAGTTCCAAAGATAAATTTTTATGTTTCATAGACGCTATAGATTTAAGGTATTCATAGTCAAATACCGACACTTCTTTTATTTCTCTTTCGTTAAAAATATTTATTATGCCTTCGCTTCTTACCGAATTTTTAAGCATTTCGGATATTATTTTATTTATTTCATATAAAGAAATTTTAGATTGAGAAGATATTTTTACTATAATAACTTTTACAGCTTCATATAAAGCCGTTTCTACTATTTCTTTTTGTTCTATAATGCTTATGCATAAAGTTTCCGCTTTTTTTAGTTCTGTTGTTTTATCTATAAATAATTTTTTCTTATCTTCATTTGAAATTATATAATCTGCTAAATTTTTTATAATATTTTCTCTTTCTTTTGCGGAACAATCATAGAAGTTTGAATAATCGATTTTATTATAAAAAATTTCTCTTATTATTTCCAAAGCTTCTTTAAATTTAGGAAAAGCGCTTTCCTCTATATCTAATTTTCCGTATCTTTCATTATCTCTTTTAGTGTAATTACTTAAAGCCTCTTTTAACGAACTTGCAAGCCCTATATAATCTACTATAAGTCCGCCTTCTTTATCTTTATACGCTCTATTTACTCTAGATATCGTCTGCATTAAATTATGTCCGCTTAAAGGTTTATATATATACATAGTGTTAAGAGATGGAACATCAAATCCCGTAAGCCACATATCGACTACCAAAGCTATTTTAAAATCAGAATCAGATTTTTTAAATTCAAAGGCAAGCTCTTTTCTCTTTTCGGAAGTTCCCAAGATATTTCTCCATTCTTCAGGGTCATCGTTTGTAGTCGTCATAACGGGTTTTAATTTTTCTTTCCATTGAGGTTTTAAAGAAATTATCTTTTTATATATTTTTATTCCTATAGGTCTTGAGTATGCTACTATCATAGCTTTACCTAATAAAATATGTTTTCTTTCTTCATAATGTTTTATAATATCTTTACATAGAGAATCTATAACATCTTCAGAACCTAATATAGCGTCCATTTTTGATAATTCTCTTTTAGATTTTTCTATATCATATTCGGAAGTTTGGTTTTTTATAGATTCGTATTTTTCATCTATCTTTTTTAATATATCTTCGTTTAATTTTAAATTATTTACTCTACCCTCATAATATATTGGAACTGTAACTCCGTCTTCTACGGATTGAGTTATATCGTATATATCTATATAATCTCCAAAAACTTCAATGGTGCTTCTATCGTCTTTTTCTATAGGAGTTCCCGTAAATCCTATTTTTATAGCGTTAGGCAAGGCATCCTTTATATATTTAGACATACCGTAAATTATCTCGCCTTTTTTAATTTCCGCTTTATCTCCGTAATGAGAGCGATGAGCTTCGTCAATCATTAAAATTATATTTTTTCTTTTTGAAAGTATATCGCTATAATCTTCAAACTTTTGCAAAGTAGTGAATATTATACCGCCAGTTTCTCTATCTTTCAAAAGTTTTTTCAAATGCTCTCTCGAAGACGCCTGAATCGGATTTTGAGATAAATATTCCGCAGCGTTTGAAAAAGAATTAAAAAGTTGGTCGTCCAAATTATTTCTGTCGGTTATTATTACTATTGTGGGATTATTTAGAGTTTGAGTTATTAATTTTGAAATCATAAGCATAGTATAAGATTTGCCAGCTCCCGTAGTATGCCATATAATTCCCGCCTTACTTCCGCTTTTTGAAAAAGATTCTTCTATTTTTTCTATGGCTTTTATAGAAGCAAAATATTGATGATAGGAAGTTAATATTTTATTATAATTCTTTTTTTGAGGGTCGTAAACAAAAAACAAAAAATAATGAACTATATCTAAAAACCTTGATTTTTCAAACATACCTTTTATTAAAGTTTTATATTGTAAATCTAAAGAAGCGTTTTCTTTTATGGTTTCCTTTTCTTTATCTTCTTTCTTCCAAGATATAAATCTGCTTTCATCGGAAGTTATAGTTCCTACTTTCGCGTTTATCATATCGCTTATAACAAGAAAAGCGTTATATTCAAATAACGATGGAATATCATTTTTTATATAATTTCTAATTTGTTTATAGGCGTTTTCTATGGTAATATCTTCATTTAGAGCGTTTTTAAGTTCCATTACGACTAAAGGAAGTCCGTTTACATATATTATAATATCTGGTCGCTTAACGGTTTTATCTTCTATTGTAAGTTGATTTACGACTAAAAAATTATTGTTATTTTTATTTTTATAATCTATTAAATTTATATACGCGTTCTTTTCTTTTCCGTCCGCAAAATATGAAATATAAATTCCGTAAGATAAAGCGTTTTGAAAGAATTTATTTTTTTCGATAAAATCCAAACTTTCTAAATTTATTATCTTTTTAACGGTTTCTTCTATCGCTTCTTTATCCGCATTTTTATTTATTTTTTTAAGATAATATTCAAAAATTTCTTTTATGACTACCGAATTATAATCATTCATAGAGGAATATTCTTCTCTTAAATCCGCTCCTTTTTTATATTCATATTCCATTTCTTCGACAAGAGTATCAATTAAAGAATTTTCAAAATCGCTTTCGGATAATATTTGCATAATATAAATCTATAATAATTTTTTTATTTTTAGTTTAACTATTTTATAAATAATTTTCAACAGTTACAAATATTATATATTAAAAAAATTTGACTTATTATATTTTTAGTTTATAATAAAAGTTATTGGAGGGATTAGTATGTCTGTAAAAAATAAATATGAAGAGCATTCTCTTCCGAGCGTTTCTATAGTTATGGGCTATTTAGCTATAAAGGATTATTCTACAATAGATAAAAAAGTAGAAGTTCTTTCAACGCTTGGTTACGGTAGAAACGAAATAGCTCAGATATGTGGGACTACGGCTAATACCGTGTCGGTTTCTATGAGTAGGTTAAAAAATAAAAGTATTAAGAAAAAAAATAAAAATTAAGGAGTAAATAATGGCTGTTAAAGATTCACAAGATAATTTTTACGAAACTATGATATTGATGACTGCTCATAATACGATAAAAACCTTGCCAGAGGATAGCAGTATAAAAGAAAAAGTTTATTTATTAAATAAATTTAATCTTACAAATGAGCAGATAGCTAAAGTATGCGATACAAGCGCAAAAATAGTATCTAACTATAAATCTGAACTAAATAAAAAATCTGTTAAAAAATGTCAAATAAAAAACAAGAAAAAATAAATATCCCTAAAGAATATATAGATACTTTAAAAAAGGCTAAAGAATTATATTCGAATATTTTTAGTTTTGAAATTGGGCTTCGACTTGCCATAGACAAACATTTAACCGAATGGATAGGAAAAGAATGGTGGAATATAAGATTATCAAAAGACATGCCCGATATTTTTAAATATGCCGAAGAACATAAAAAACAATTTTCTATTATTAATGAAAATGAAATTGATAAATCTATTCATAATATACATTTTATAACGATAGGGCATTTGTCCGAAATAGTAAAGAAATATAAAGAAACATTTATACCAGAAGTTTTTCCTAATTTGCATTTCTTTTTAGGGCATATCGAATATATAATAAAAATACGAAATTGTTGCTGTCATATGCATCCAAATATAGATAAAGAATACATTAAAACATTGAAAGCGGAAACTTTAATTTTATCGAAAATAATAAATTCTAAAATAATATAAATAATTTATTTAGAGTTATAAAATCGACTATATTATTATTGATATTCTAAATAAATAATATAAAATTAAATTATGACTAAATTTGAATGGGATTATAAAAAGGATATTATTAATAGAAAAAAGCATAATATATCATTTAAAGACGCCGTTCTTGTTTTTTCCGATAAAAATGCAATTATAAGAAAAGATAACGAACATTCTATTAATGAAGATAGATTTATAACTATTGGCAGAATTAAAGGTTTTTATATTATAGTCGTTATTTATACGGATAGAACGAAAAATAATGCTAACGAAGAAACTATAAGAATTATATCTTCAAGGTATGCGACTAAAAAAGAAATTAAACAATATATTGATTTTAATTCAAGGAGAGGAAAATGAAAAACGAAGAATTAGATATTAAAGAAGAATACGATTTTTCAGACGGTGAAAATATAAGAGAATTTGAAAACGGAAAATATTTTTTGAGAATGGAAGAAATGGAAATTCCAATTTATTTGAATAGAAAAGTTTTGGATAATTTGGAAAAATTGTCCGAAAAAGAAAATATTTCAATATCTCAATTAATAAACAAAATGATAAAATATTATTCTAATTCTTTAACTTCTAAAAAGGCATCAAAAATAAATAAATTTATTGAAGATAGAGATAAAATAATCGCAAAAAAGAGAAGTAAAAAATCGGTAGTTCAATAGAATTATTTATTACCCTATACTCCATTATTACCGCTCCCATTAACTCTAATCTCTCCGTCCGCTCTGCGCCCATTTGGGGTCATAAGTTTAGGCAATAAACTATCTCTAATATTAGAAAGTTTTTCATTTTCTATTTGATTATTTCTTATCATATCAAATAATGAATTGACTATTTCATTAAAGCTCATAAACAAATTATCATAAGGAATTATAATTTTTATTTTTTCAAATTGACTTTTATTTAAATTTAAAGTCGTAGTTCCACTTGATGCATAATTAATTATCATATCTTTTATATTTTTTATATAGAAATATACCCAATAAGAACTAACTTTACCTTTAGGAATTATGCTATTAATTTGTTGATTAGTTTGTGAATATTCAGATACTAATGAAACAACACCTACAGTAGCTATACAACTAACGCATATGCTATTTTTAGGGATAGTTTTTTTGGATTGAGTATTAACTCCTTTCTTTGACAAATATCTTTCCGTTTTTACAACATATATATTATTATGCATATCTGGTATAGTTATAAAAGGCATATAACTTCCATAATTTTCTTTATCTTTAGTCGGAGGAGTTTTACCACATATTACTTCCCGTGCAATATCGCCGATAGTTCCAATTTTCCAACCTTTTGGAATTTTTCCTAATTCGCTATCAATCATCTCGCCTCCGCTTTTCTTATAAGGTTTGTCGTCTTCGTTAGGAAAATTAAAATTTATAAACCATTCCTTAAAAATAGTTTGCGCCATCTCTTCGAGTATTTTATTCGTTTTATTGTTTAATTCTATTTTGTCGTCTAATGCTGAAAGTATTGAGGCGATATATTTTTGTTCTTTTTCACTTTGAGGGATTGAAACTTTAAAATTTAAAATATTATCTTTGCTTATAGCTCCAAATACAGTGCCTGTTTGAATATTTACTATTTTCGATTTATAGTAATTTAAAAGATAAAATATATATCTATTTAAAGATTTGTTTTTTCCATTTATAGAACATAAACCTCTACCAATGCATATATCGGTATTAGCCATATTTAAATCGCCGACAGGAGCGCGAACACTCATTAATATTGAACCATTAACCGCTATTTTTTTAATATCGCTTGAATATATTTCAAAAGAAGGATATAAATGTCCGAAAGTAGAACTGCCTTGTAAAAAAGGCATTCCTTTATTTATTTTATTGTAGAATTGAGATTTAGGAGATTGTCCCATCGTTATATCGACTATATCTTCAAGTTTAACTTCTTTCCAATTTTTATTAATTTTATTCATAAATTGATTATATATTTTATTATGAGGATAATCAACTTATTAGATTTATTTATTGACATATTTATAATAATGTAATATATTTATTATGGAGAAAAAATGAATATAATAAAATATATATGCGTTTTTATAGTAGGAGTAATAATAACCGCGTTTACCGTATTGATTTTACTCTCTTTTTTTAATAGATTTATTCCTTTGAATTCGGATAGCGCCGTTATACTTTCTGCGAATGTTGGAATATTGCAATGTTTAATAGCCGTTCTTGGTATAGGTGTCGCTCTAGCCGCTTATTTTAATTTTAAATATATTCAAGATAAACTAAAAGAAATAGATAAAAGATTGGGAGAACATGATGAGAAGTTTAAAAATGATTTCATAAATAATAATTCTTCGGATAAAGAAGAATTGCGTGTCTGCGGGCATGATGCCGATAATCAAAAAAAGGGAGGGTTAATAAACGACTTATGATAAATAAAGAAGATATAAAAATAATAAAAGATAATCAAAAGTCATGCCCCGTTAGAATTACGGCTATAACCGAAGAATACGGCATAGATGTTTATAACTTGTCTATGTCGAGTAATATATCTGGCGCGATTATAAAAGAAGGCGATAAATATGTCATTTATGTAAACGATAAGCATCCTAAAAATAGACAAAGATTTACTATAGCGCATGAAATAGCTCACTATATATTGCATAAAGAAAAAATAGGAGACAACTTAACCGATAATGCAATGTATCGTAGCAAATTATCTAATGTTTTTGAAAGACAAGCGAATATATTGGCTTCTGAAATATTAATGCCCGTCAATTTCGTAATGCAATTTATTGAAGAAAATAAAAGCGTTTCCGAAATGGCAAGTTTATTTAAAGTGTCGGAAGGAGCTATGCGAATAAGATTAAGACAGGGTGGAGATATATTTTTAGCCGAATAATTAAAATAAATATTAATTCTTATCATAAATAACAATGCCATATTTGTCAATATGATTCTTCAAATTAGGATTTTTTATATCGTAATAATTTAAAATGTCGAATTTCAAAAGCGTGGGAATATTTGATAATTCTTCTTTTATTCTTTCGCAAAAAAGCAAATCGTTATCGCCAATAATTGCAATATCTATATCGGAATTATATTTTTCGGTATTTGAAGCTCTAGAGCCGAAAAGAATCGCTTTTTCTATTTTTTCATTTGAAGAAAATACTTCAATAATTTTTTTTAAAAGTTTGTCTTCTATCATTTTTATTTTTCTAAAATTCTATCCATAAAAAATAAATATAAATCGCTTAATTCTGGCAGATAATCTTTTTTTACCTTAATTAGAATATCTCTAAATTTATTAAAATCGTAAGTATGAGAAAGCAAATTACGGCTAAGCATCATATCTATAAATATTTCCGAATTTTTAATAATTCCCGAAGAATAAGCCTCTTTAAATATATTTCTTGCGGTAATCTCCGTAATGTTTACGCCGTTATATTCCAAATAATCTTTTAAGGTTTTCCATGCAAGTTCGTATGTATATTCAAATCGCTGTATAACGCCTTCTTGCTCAAGATTTGATAAATCGTCAATATCGTTTTCTTCCAAAGCGCAATTAAGCAAATTATACGCCCTATTGAAATTTTGAAATCTCTGTTTCCATCTAATTTCTTTTTTAAATTCCATATCCTATACTCTCAAGTTTTTCTTTCTTATTGATTAGATATTATAATTTTAGATTTTTTTAAATCTTTAAATCTAAAAGCTTTTATGGTTATACAAACAGATATATTATTATTAGTTTTAACAGCTTCTCTTTTATATAAAATTGTAATCGTTATTGGTTTATTTATGTCGGAATATAAATCTTCTTCTTTTATTAAAAATAGTCCTTTTTCTTTATCTAATATAAAACTCTTTTTTCCCTTTGCAATCTTATAATATATAGAATTATAAAGTTTTTCAAAATGCGGATAATCTTTAATTATAATATCTTTATATTTGTTTATATTATCGTCTATAATAATATCTATTGGCATATTTTAACCTATCAAATATTTAAAGCCCAATTTACATCTTCTTTGCTTATTTCCGAAGGTTTAGCTATAAAATACGAATATAAATCTATTTCTTCGTCTAAATCAAGCAATTTCCATAACTTATTTTTATGAGTTATATTGCTTATTTCTTTAGCCTTATAATTATTATATATATCCATTGTTATGCTTAATAATACATCAATTTCTACGGATGTTAAATTTGATATATATGGTTCTTTTAAACTAAAGAATAATTTTGTATTATCGTTTCCTTTTCTTATTGAAATTAAATTTTCGCTTTCTAATTTATTTAATATGGCAGAAATATTTTTTGGAACGGGTCCTCTTTGCTTTTTTATATAAGTATCTCCCGTTAAAGTTTTATTTGTTTTCATTAATAGAATGCCATCCGTAAATAATAATATTTTATTTAATTTTATAGAACCTAATTTATACGGGTCTTTACATTTATCTATTACAAAGTGAACGGCGCTAATATATTTATCATTCATAAAATATTGCCTCCTTTACAAAAATAATTGTATATTTTATATAATTTAAAGTCCATATCCTATACTCTCAAGTTTTTCTTTAATTGTTTTTTCAAGTTTTCTGTTTTCCTTAAAACAAAAATTAAGCTCTTCGGTTAATCGTTTCATTTTATTTTCAAAGTTTTCTTCGGTTTCTTTGTTTTGTTCCAAACCTACATATCTACCAGAAGTAAGAATATAGTTTTCTTTTCTTATATCTTTAATATTAACAGATTTGCAATAACCTTTTATATCTTTATATCCTTTAATTTTTTGCCATGAATGAACGGTTTCGGCTATTTGCTTTATATCTTTATCTTCTAAAATTCTCTGAACTTTATTATACATTTTGCCAAAATTTCTTGCGTCAATAAAAAGAATATGATTATCGATATTTTTATTTCTATTTAAAAACCATAGAGAAACGGGTATTTGAGTTGAATAAAAAAGTTGAGTTGGTAGAGATATTATGCACTCTACAATATCGTCTTCTATCATATTTTTTCTTATCTCACATTCTCCTCCAGTTTGAGTTGAGAGAGAACCGTTTGCCAAAACAACCCCAGCTTTACCATTTGGGGTTAACTTTGAAGCTATATGAGAAAGCCAAGCGTAATTTGCATTGCCGTTTGGCGGAATTCCCCATTTCCAACGAGCGTCTTCCGTTAATGAATCCGCTCCCCAATCTGACATATTAAAAGGCGGATTAGCAAGAATATAATTTGCTTTCATAGTTTTATGCAAATCGTTATGAAAACTGTCGGCATTCTTGATTCCCAAATTAGCCTCTAATCCATGTATTGCAAGATTCATAGAACACATTTTCCAAGTAGTAGGATTGTTTTCTTGTCCAAATATTGACACATCGTCTATATTTAAAGAATGAGCGTCTATAAACTTAGCGCTTTGCACAAACATACCGCCGCTTCCGCAACATGGGTCGTATATCCGTCCTTTATAAGGTTCTAATATTTCAACTAATAATTTTACTATAGAAGAAGGAGTATAAAATTCCCCGCCCCTCTTTCCTTCGGCGCTTGCAAATTGAGATAAAAAATATTCGTAAACTCCTCCCAAAATATCCTTTGAATTTTTATTCTTAATTTTTATATTTGAAAATAAATCTATTATTTCGCCTAATCTTCGTTTATCAAGTTCTGGTCGACTATAATTTTTAGGAAGTATATTTTTAAGCCTGCTATTTTCTTTTTCTATTTTTTGCATAGCTTCGTCTATAATATTTCCAATTTCAGGAAGTCGTGCATTTTCACTTATATATCCAAATCTTGATTTTTCAGGAACAAAGAAAATATTGCTTTCCGTATAAGCGTCTTTATCCTCTTCATAACCATCCCCATTTTCAACAAGTTCTTTATATCTTTCTTCAAACTTATCCGATATATATTTTAAAAATACCAATCCTAAAATAACATGTTTGTATTCGGAAGAATCCATACTTCCCCTTAATTTATCGGCTGAAGCCCAAAGTTCTTTTTCAAAACCTATTTCTGAATTATCTTTCATAATAATATCCTTGATTAATAGCGTTATATAGATAATAATTTATGAATAATTAAAAATCAAGAGGGAAATTCTTTATTTAATTTTATACTATTGACAAATAATAAAATTAAATTTATA